>NZ_JRXI01000121.1:0-4584 GCF_000813645.1 Neochlamydia sp. TUME1
ATACGTTTCAAAATAGTCGAAAGCATTCCCCCTCTTACGATGGGTTATGGAATCCCTATCAATCCTAAAACACGCGGAGAAGTTAAAAGCTTCTTCATCAGCGTGGGCGGGCGTCTTTAAGGTTTATTAAAACAAGGAGAAAATTTAATGAAAAAGTTATCTAAAAAAATCCTGCAAGCAGCCAGCGTAAGTTTCGCTTTAGTGGCCCTATGCCCTGCAGCAGCAGAAGCCTCTGCAGCTAAAGCTGATCAAGGAATTAAAATGCGTCTGGTGAACTTTAAGACTTGCGTAGAAAAATCTAAACTAGGCAAGCAAGAACAAGCTAGCTTTGAATCGCTCAAAAAGCAAATGGAAACAATGCTAGGCGAAAAAGAAAAAACATTGAATGAAATGGCCGATAAGCTTAATGATCCTGACTATCTTGACAGCCTCTCCCCTGAAGCGGAAACAGAGCTTAAGCGTAAATTTAGAACTTTAAGCCAAGAAGCAAGCCAACAGCAGTCGCAATATTATCAAGCAATACAACAAGCTAATTATAAGATATTGGATAAGCTCGCTGATGTGATCACTCAAGCCTCTGAGACTGTTGCTAAAAAGTATGGCTACCATATGGTGATGAACGAAGAAGGAGCTTACTATTATGATAAGGAATTAGACATTTCCGATGATATTGTAAGTGTGATGGATGAGCTTTTTGATAAAGAAGCTAAAGAGCCAAAGACACCCACAGGATCCAATCCATAAAGTCATAAGAGAAATCGATGAATTCCTTAAAAACCTTTAAGCTAGCCCATATAGCAGCGATGACACAATCAAAGCTGATAGGCAATCCCGATTATGAAATTGAAGGGGTTGCCGATCTAGAAAGAGCGAGTGCCAAAGAGGCCTCTTTTCTAGAAAACCCCCGCTATGAGCAAGCGATGCAAAAATCTCATGCAGGTGTGATATTTGTTAATTCACATACTCCTTTGGCGGGTGATCGTAACTTTTTGATTAATGAAAACCCTTCTTTAGCATTTCAACAATTAATTGATGCTTTTTTTAAAGAAAAGGAAGAGCTTACAGGTTTTGCAGGAATTCATCTGACAGCTGTGATTCACGAAACATGCCAAATTGGCGCTAATGTAAAAATTGGACCCCATGCTGTTATAGATAAAGAAGCTAAAATAGATGACAACACCTTTATTGGTGCAGGAGTATACGTAGGTCCTTATGTTACTATAGGAAAGGATTGCCTTATCCATCCTAAGGCTGTAATCCGTGAACGCTGCTCCCTAGGAGACAGAGTTATTCTACAGCCAGGTGCTGTGATAGGAGCTTGTGGTTTTGGCTATATTACCAACAAAGCTGGTGAACACATTAAACTGCAACAATTAGGTAAAGTGGAAATAGAAGATGATGTTGAAATCGGAGCCAATACGACTATCGATCGATCACGCTTTGAAACCACTCACATTAAAAGAGGCTCTAAAATAGATAATCTTGTGCAAATTGGACATAACGTCACTCTAGGCGCTCATAATATTATCGTGGCTCAGACAGGAATTGCCGGCTCCACTAAAACTGGCCGTCATGTTGTAATGGGAGGTCAAGTAGCGGTAGCAGGACATCTTAAGATTGCCGATGAAGTGATGCTAGCCGGGCGTACTGGGGTGACCAAATCCTTGCCTACGTCTGGTAAGTATGGAGGGCTGCCAGCCCAGCCTATCGAGATCCACAACCGTAATAGCGTATTTCTCAACCACATAGAAAAATACATAAAAGCAATTAAAGCTCTACAAGAAGAGATAAAAATTCTTAAAGACAAATCCTCTCATTAAAATTCCCATAAGAGTCATTTACTTAGGCAGAATTTAATTCCTATTCAACATGAAGCGTGCCAGAAATCTCATGCTTGGTTTCTAGTTAACGCGAATGATTTAGCATTTGTTCACTCTCTTCTTTTATTGCAAGCAGTAGGATGTGATAAACGCTTTTTTATTTAACTACTTTAAGTATTAATTAAGCCTTTTACTACGTAACACACACACCGTGGAAGAGCCAAATTATTGTAGCAATAGATGGGAAATTTGCTTAAATAATTACTCTTTAAAATAAATGTTTGAAAATTTAGAATTCTTAACCTACTCCCCTTTTTTCCTTTTTTTCTGGGGAGAAGGCGGACGATGTCCCACTAGCGCTGAAACGTTGCTACTATCTTTTTGGCTTTTAGTACTTCTGGCTTTTCTTTTTTTAGATTCTTCTGTTACCAATTTTTCAGTTGGATTGTTTGCTCTCTCTTCATTTTCTAGATTTCTTGGAGGTTCCGTGGGTTGAAAACTATCGCTTTTAGCGGGGAAAAAATCGAAAACTTTCATTCCAATTAATAATTGTCCCCCATTAGGAGAAAAGGATGCCGGCTTGTGTCCCCCGTATCCGAAGTGTTTTCCCAAACTGTGCAGGTATTCACCTGTTTGAGCATCCCACAGTTGAACATCATGTGGGTCAGAAATCACCAACCATTGGCTGTTTGAAGAAAAAAATGCTTGTTTGAAATCTCCAGGCTCTTCCAAATTTTTTAGACATTTCCCTGTTTGTGCATCCCAAAGATGGATGGAGTCGATAAGGTGAATAACTATCTTTTCACTATTTGAAGAAAAAGATATTTCTGTATCCCAATCTTTTTTTGCCGGTTTTTCTAAAGTCTGTAGACATTCTCCTGTGCTAGCATCCCAAAGACGAATGAAATCTAAGGTATCGGCAATTATCCGCTGGTTGTCGGGAGAAAAGAGGGTTATTTCTGCCCATTCCTCTAGCTCTTCATCCAAAGTTTTTAGCTTTTTTCCAGCTTTAGCATCCCAAAGGCAAAGAGACTGCCCATTATCAGCAATTAGGCGCTGACTGTCTGAAGAAAAAGATATGATGGAGGCATCCGCGCTTTCATCCAAAGTGCAGACCCATTCTCTAGTTTTAATATCCCATAGGCGAATGAATTCATAGTCGTCAATAACTATTTGCTGGCTATCTGGTGAAAAAGTTACCGAGCTTCCCCCGCTGTATTCTTCCCAAATATGTAGACATTCCCCGGCTTTAGCATTCCAGAGGCTAATAGATTCATTACTATTGATAACTAGCGACTCGCTATCTGGAGAAAAAGATATTTTTGTGAACAGACTTTCTTTTTTCGGTTTTTCCAAAGTGTGTAGGCATTTCCCAGTTTTAGCATCCCAAAGGCTAACGGATTTAGAGCTATCGATAGCCAACCACTGGCTATCTGGAGAAAAAGGTGTTTGTGAACTCCAATCTTTTGTTTCCCGTCTTTCTAAAGTCTGCAGACATTCTCCCGTTTTAGCATCCCAAAGGCGAATGGAGCTACCCCTGGTAACTAGCCGTTCTTTATTTGGAGAAAAGAATACTTCTGTACCCAATGAGTCTTCTTCTAAGACTTTTAGACATTCTCCTGTGTTGGCATCCCAAAGACTAGTAGACTTAGATCTATTAATAATTAGCCACTGGCTACCTGAAGAAAGAAATAGATCTCTGCTCCAAGTAATTCCCTCCCAAACCTGTAGACATTTTCCTGTATTAGCATCCCAAAGGCTAACAATTTCACAACGAGAGTTAATTATGTCATTATTAAAAACAATTACATGCTTACCATTCTGAGAAAACGCTGCTTGCGCGTTCTCTTTATGTCCTTTTTCCAATGCCAAAGGAAGTAAATCAATAATTTGCGCACGATTAGTTTTTATATTGTATTGAACCGCTAGTATATCTTTGGGAGAGACTTTCATCGTGTCGGATGTAGCAGATAAAGTAGGATAAGTTTTCCCAAGTAAACATTTCCAAAGTGAAGTGTCTGCACCTAATTCACACCAGCTCTTGCATACCTGCTGGCTAAAGCCGAGTTCTTTAACAGGCAAAAAGGAAAAAATTTTTAACAACATTTCAGAAGGGAGTGTACCTACAGTGAATTCTTTTTCTGGCGAGGAAGCTTTGCTAGCTTTTTGGAAATAAAGCTTTTTCCATAAGTTACTTGCCTGAATCAGTTGCTTCCATTCTTGGCAAACTCCCTCTGCTCGACATAGATCGGAGGCTCCCAATTTCGAGAAAATCTTGGCTGCAATCTCCGCATAAATATTTGTTTCTTCTTTAAACCAAGAAAGAGTCTTAAATACAGGAAATAAAACAGAGGGGTTTGGACGCAAAGGGTTCATTTGTTTAGCTTCTCTTTATCTAAATTTTAATTTTGCTACCTTTTTATAGGCAGGGATTTTTAAATTCCTTTGCAAATAATCGATGGGCTTGTCTTCAAAGTACTCAGAATACATGTAAAGCGTCCGACTTACAAATCCCAATCCATTTAAGATCATGCATTTAACAGCTTGCCCATAGGTTAGATGCTTATTCTTCGCCTAGTTACCTACTGCTTGGTCAATAAGGTCAACTAACCCTATCTCCTCACCCATTCCAGCTACCAATCCTAAATGATCGACGTTTTGTGTATCTATTTGCATAACTTTTAGTCGCTTAGTTTAAACCTTTAAAGAAAACATCTTACTCGATTAGCCTTCAAATTTCCTAATTATTTTTTTTGCTAAGGCA
>NZ_JRXI01000122.1:0-13567 GCF_000813645.1 Neochlamydia sp. TUME1
TGTAAGATTTAACTACTTTAAGTATTAAATAAGCCTTTTACCACGTAAACCCCCGAAGAGAGCCAAATTATGGTAGCACTAGATGGGAAATTAGCTTAAATATTGCTCTTTAAAATAAATGCTTAAAAATATAGAAACCTTAACCTACTCCCCTTTTTCCCTTTTTTTCTGGGGAGAAGGTCGAAGATGCTCCCCTGCCTCTGAAACGGTGCTACTATCTTCTTGGCTTTTAGCACTTCTGGCTTTCCTTTTTTTAGATTCTTTTGCTACCAATTTTTCAGTTGGATTGTTTGCTCTCTCTTCATTTTCTAGATTTCTTGGAGATTCCGTGGGTTGAAAACTACCGCTTTTAGCGGGGAAATAATCGAAAACTTTCATTCCAATCAATAATTGTCCCCCATTAGGAGAAAAGGATGCCGGCTCGTATCCCCCGTATCCGAAGTGTTTTCCCAAAGGGCGCAAGTATTCACCTGTTTGAGCATCCCACAATTGAACTTCACGTGGGTCAGAAATAACTAACCATTGACTGTTTGGAGAAAAAAATGCTTGTTTGAAATTTCCAGGCTCTTCCAAATTTTTTAGGCATTTCCCTGTTTGTGCATCCCAAAGGTGGATGGAGTCGATGAGGTAAATAACTACCTTTTCACTATTTGAAGAAAAAGATATTTTTGCAAGCCACTCTTTTTTTTCCAGTTTTTCTAAAGTCTGTAGACATTCTCCTGTGTTGGCATCCCAAAGGCGAATGAGATCCATCGTATCGGCAATTATCCGCTGGTTGTCGGGAGAAAAGAGGATTATCTCTGTGCATGCCGCTAGCTCTTCATCTAAAGTTTTTAGCTTTTTTCCAGCTTTAACATCCCAAAGACAAAGAGACTGCTCATTCTCAATAATTAGGCGCTGACTATCTGAAGAAAAAGATATGATGGAGGCATCCCCGCATTCATCCAAAGTGCAGACCCATTCTCTAGTTTTAATATCCCAAAGGCGAATGAATTCATAGTCGTCGATAACTATTTGCTGGCTATCTGGTGAAAAAGTTACTGAGTTTACCTCACTGATTTCATCCCAAATATGCAAGCACGCCCCCGTGTTAGCATTCCAAAGGCTAATGGATTCATTACCATTGATAACTAGCAACGCGCTATCTGGAGAAAAAGATATTCTTGTGAACAGGCTTTCTTTATCCGGTTTTTCCAAAGTGTGTAGGCATTCCCCAGTTTTAGCATCCCAAAGGCTAATGGACTTAGAGCTATCGATAACCAGCCACTTGCCATCCGGAGAAAAAGGTGTTTGTGCACTCCAATCTTTTGTTTCCCGTCTTTCTAAAGCCTGCAGGCATTCTCCCGTTTTAGCATCCCAAAGGCAAATGGAGCTACCCCTGGTAACTAGCCGTTCCTTATTTGGAGAAAAGAATACTTCTGTGCCCAATGGATCTTCTTCTAAGACTTTTAGACATTCTCCTGTGTTGGCATTCCAAAGACTAGTGGACTTAGATCTATTGATAATTAGCCACTGGCTACCTGAAGAAAGAAATAGATTTCTGCTCCAAGTAATTCCTTCCCAAACCTGTAGACATTTTCCCGTATTAGCATCCCAAAGGCTAACAATGTCACGAGCAATGTCCCAAGGAAAGGTAGGTAGGTCATTATTAAAAATAATTACATGCTTACCATTAGAAGAAAACGCTGCCTGCGCGTTCTCATTATGTCCTTTTTCCACTGCCAGAGGAAGTAAATCAATAATTTGCGCACGATTAGTTTTTATATTGTATTGAGCCGCAAGTAAATCTTTGGGAGAGATTTTCATCGTGTCGGGTATAGCAGATAAAGCAGGGTAAGTTTTCCCAAGTAAACATTTCCAAAGTGAAGTGTCTGCCCCTAATTCATACCAGTTCTTGCATACCTGCTGGCTAAAGCCGAGTTCTTTAACAGGCAAAAAGGAAAAAATTTTTAACAACATTTCAGAAGGAAGTGTACCTAGAGGAGATTCTTTTTCTGGCGAGGAAGCCCTGCTAGCTTTTTGGAAATAAAGCTTTTTCCATAAGTTACTTGCTTGAATCAGCTGCTTCCATTCTTGGCAAACTCCCTCTGCTTGACATAGATCAGAGGCTCCCAATTTTGAGAAAATCTTGGCTGCAATCTCCGCATAAATATTTGTTTCTTCTTTAAACCAAGAAAGAGTCTTAAATACAGGAAATAAAACAGAGGGATTTGGACGCAAAGGATTCATTTGTTTAGCCTCTCTTTATCTAAATTTTCATTTCGCTACCTTTTTATAGGCAAGGACTTTTAAATTTCTTTTTCTCTATATTCATCAACGATCATATTAGGGAGGGTTTGCAATAAATGCTATTAAAATAACATCTCAACATTCAAGCATGATGAATGGTATTTGAAAAATAAAATGGATAAACTTTAAATCGATCTAAGGCTACAGTCTTATTTGAGAATTTTATCTTGTGTCTATCAAGAAACTTTACCCCAAGCTACAAAAAAGGGCTATTGAGTATAAGAGGATAAGCGCTAGCTCTCGTCATTTTTAATCCTACTTCCCAAGAAAAAAACAAAGCCTTTTGCCAAGGGCCAGTTTTTCACGTTCCCCTAGCTTAGCAGAATTTCCATTGCGCCGCCGTGCCTCTCACTCCTAGGGCTAAAGAAAAGGCAGCCGGCCTCTACAGCGAGGCCAGCGTAGAAATAGCAGCCCACACCTACCAGTAAGCCACTGACTACACGCCGGTCAAAACGACCAGGACTCGGATAGGCATTACTCTTTTCTTGGCAGAGTGTGTAGGTCAAAGGATTATTAGATAATAGATGCTTCTTAAAGCGAATGGGGTGTATAAAAATAGAAATGGCAGCCTCTAATGCATGAGGAACTTCATACTCCATTCACGTTTTCAAGACGTATCTAGCAATAATGGCTTGTTGGTTCATATAACTCTTATTCTAGTTCCCCTCGATAATATCCTTTGCCATTAGCACTCAATGAGATTAGGGTTTAGATTGATGGCCCTAGGCATTGATACATTAACGCGAGCTATCGGATAAGAAAACAATCTAAGGCTGCTTCAAATCATGCCTTAAACTATTTTCTTATCCGATAGCTCGCGTTAATTACTCTCTTAAGGTTTACCCATGAGAAATTTTATTTTTAATAAAGCTTGAAAAACGTCGATGTCAATTTCCATAGTCTAGCTTAATCTCAAGTTCAATCCCATTGCTACACATAATGAAACAAGCGTGTGCCATTTAGGATTACCGGCTCCTGAAAGGGTTTTGTAGAGGCTTTCACGGCCTACATGAGCTTTTTTAGCCAATGCGCCAACGCCGCCTTGAGCTTCTGCGACGTTACGTAGAGCCATTAAGAAAAGATGTTGGGATTCCTCATCGCCTTTAAGGCTTTCTTCTAGCGCAGCATTTAGGTATGCAACAGCTTCATCGTGATCCTTTAAGTGCTTGAGCAAAAATTCTTGATATTTTTTACTTCTTGCCATGGTCTAACTCTCTTGATTGATAATCTTTCAAATACTCTTTTGCTTTAGCTATATCCCTTTCTTGGGAGCTTTTATCACCGCCACAAAGAAGCAAAATGACTTTATTCCCAATCTTTCCGTAATAAATTCTAATCTCGGGTCCGTAATGAATCTTAAAGCTCGCAAACCCCTTCTTGTAAGGTTTTGCAATCGCCAAAGTTTCCAAAGCCTTAAGCGATCAAGCCGTGTCAGGATTTTGGCCCGTGTATGGATTTCTTTGATATCCTTGATCCAGATTTCAAAGGGTTGCTTACCATTTGCTGTTTCGTATCATTCGATTTCTATTCCTTCCATATATCCTTATTGTATCTTATGGGATACATTTTTCAAGGATTTTTTAAGCAGCTAATTCGGATTAGTACCTTTTTACGCAAGTTTTTGATCAAGTTCTTCTTACCCCACCTTTCCAGTACTTTTTGGCGATCTGCCTGCATAAAATCCATTTTTGCCTATCCTCACTCACTATTTTCTATTGTCTCTTTAAAATAAAACATTGAACAACCAATAAATTAATAAATAAAAATATTAAAGCAAAAACGCTGCTTTGAAAGAGGCAGCTCTATACACTCGGTCGTAAGGGTTAGGATAGATAACTTAAGCTCTCTCCCAGAGCCTTTGTTTGGACATCAATGATTAATTTATTTTACTTAAGGATAGCCAGCCTTGATTTAAGACTCGCTATACAAAAAAATTTTTAAATAGAAAAACAAACTATCATTGCTTACAATCTTTTTAGCTTCCTACGTTAGATAAAAATTTATAAATTGAGGAATGGATGATTTTAACGACTCTCTTGGCTAGCCTTGCTTTGCTCACAAGTAGCAATTGCTCCGAAACAAAAGAAGATGATAATTTACTAATAAGAGCCTTGCAAAAACAGCAAATAGATGCTCGCTCAGTGATTTGGGATGATCCTCAAAACAATTGGAAAGACTATCAAGCGGTGTTAGTTTTTTCTACTTGGGACTATCATACCGATAAGTTTAACTTTTTCTTGCAAACCTTAAGTGATATTGAAAAACAAGGAATCCCACTTTTTAACCCCCTTAGCACCATCCGTTGGAATGCTTCAAAAGTTTATTTAAAAAAGCTAGCAGAGAAAGGAGTTAAGGTCATTGATAGTATTTATTTATCTTCTAAAGATTTAAAAAACTTACCCAACCTTTTAGAAAAATATGGATGGGAAGAATGCGTGATAAAACCTAGTATCTCTGCTAGTGGAGATCACACTTTTAGGTTTAACTCTTCTACTGTTCAAAAAATGCAGGATCACTTCAAAGATTATCCTTATGACTTAATAGTTCAACCTTTTATGAAAGAAATCATGACAGAAGGCGAATGGTCCTTTATCTTCTTCGAAAAAGAGTTTATCCATTGCGTGTTAAAAAAGCCGGCAGATGGGCAATTTTTAGTGCAAAGCGCACATGGAGGCTCCGTTCAACCGATCACCCCACCTAATTGGATGATCAACGAAGTTAAAAAAATCCTCCTTGCTACTGAACAACCTTATTTACATGCTAGAGTAGACGTGATCAAGAAAGGTTCTGCGTTAGCTGTGGTGGAAGTAGAAATGATTGAGCCCTCACTTTTCCTTAGCTATTTTCCTGGCTCTGCCGACAAGTTGGCTCAAAAAATTAAAGAGAGACTCTCAGCTAGCTTAACGCCCCTTGAACCTCGGGCCAAAGGGAGGGCTTCTTTGTAACTCCTGTATTAAGAAACAAGTGGAGTGACTATATTCAATTTAAAGTAGAGAGTGCCGCCACCCACTTGTTTGCAAGTATAAGAACTCCTGAGGTGAATCATCCAGCAGATGCACAACTCCATGGTTTCCACAGGATTTTACCTTCAAAGGCAAGACAAAGAGGGTAACCCTAAAGTTGATCTCATGGGAGAAATTAAAACTCATCCTTTGGGGATGAGGTTTTCGCGCTCCATCTACTCGCAGGCCTTTATTATTAACCTAATTTGAGAGTTTACTTATATAATTTTCAGAGCTCTTATCTTTTATGCTTCTCTTCCTAAAAATGGCTTAAAGTCAGCCATTTCCTGGTTAGAAAGCCATAAACTTAGAAGAGAACAAACTTCCCCGACTCTCCCATAAACATACCACAACTTTAGGTGCTTAAGGCTGGGAAAGGCTTCAGCTATTTTGATAACTTACCTACTCCCTGTACCAAGCAAAAAAAATTTTTAAAAAACCTTTCTCTTTGCTCTTGCTGGCTTTTACTCTTTATATTTTAGGAGCTTTTTAGCGTTATTAACAACTCCCGCGCAAAGAATGAAGAATGCTTATGCTTAAAAAACTTTGCCAACCATAAAGTTTAAGAATACAAACTGTCTTTTACTAAATTTTAATAAGGAGGATAATTGAATGAGAAAAGGTATGGAAGAAGGAGGAGGAAACCATGTTTGTAGCTGCTTATCATACAATCAAGGAACTAAACGCCCTGGCAAAGAGGCAACCATCTGCTAGATACAGCCACCCATTAAGAGCCATAGCCATGGCGATGGAAGGAGAAAGCGCTTATCAGATAGGAAAAGCTCTGGGATATAGTACAAGTACTATTCAGAAATGGATACGACGATATAATCATTACCACTTGGAAAGATTACAAGACAATCGGCCTATAACTACCGAAAGAAAAAGAGCTGTAATGCCCCAGCGAAAAAAAGCATTTTCAGGACGGGCAGAAAGAAGACCTAGCCCTGAAGAGTCAAGCAGTCTTTCTCCCCTGCATGACCTTCCATTCACCGTCAAAGAAGAGCTTGATAAAAGCTTGGCTTTGCCTGAAGGGTCGAAAATTTTAGGTTACCCTCATTATACCACCTTAACATCCCGCATTCCGGGCTATCAAGCCAATAAAAAGGAATATACAGGTTTTAAAAAAGTCCCAGAAGCCATTGAGGCCTTAAGTAATCAATTTCCTAAGCACAAGATCGAAATTTGGTTTGAAGATGAAGCCAAGCTAGGCCCCCCTCCCGCCTATCGCCAGGGAGCAGCGAAAAAAGGAAAGCGGCCAAAAGTGCCTAAGTCAATAGCCTATCCTACCCTCTATATAGCAACAGCTATTTGCCCAGCTTTAGAAAAAGCAGAAGGACTTATTTTTCCTTTCTTAAATAGCAAAGCCATTGAGCATCTTCTCGAACAGGTTAATCAATCCCTACCAGTTTCTTCTCATGCCTTACTGATTTTGGACCGAGCCCCCTATCACGTTTGTAAAAAGCTTAGAATTCCTCCTAAGGTTCACCTTTTCTTCTTATCCCCTCCTTGCCCTAAAGCTCCCTCCTCTTAAAAAACTAGCGCCTTATAGGCGTAGTCTTTTTCGTTCTAATCGCGCCTATCAGGCTTACAAAGAACTAAAAAAAGAGGAGGGCTTTTTAGAAGAATGTTTGCCTAGTAAGGAGAAAAAATAAAAAAACTGATGCGCTATCGCTTAGATCCAACTATCTAAGGATTGAGATAAAAGCGTTAAATAAAGCTCTAGGGGCTGCCAGGTCTTCTAAAGTTACGTGTAACTTTGATTTAAACACTTAGAGAAGATTCATTAACGATAGAAGAAGAAGCAGTATGAGGAGAAACTTCACTGTCAACGATGGTGGCTACACATGAGTCCGACCAAACATTCAGGGCTGTTTCCACCATATCAATAAGGGTGTAAAAAGGTAAAATCACTCCTAATATGTTAAGAGGAACATTCAAAGTGGCTAAAAAAGCGCTCGAAAGAAAATAGCAGCCCATGGGGACCCCTGCATTTCCTACGGCAGCGATAGTAGCAAGAAAAACCCATAGGATCATTTCTAAAGGTGTATAGGTCATGCCATTGCTCATCGATACAAAAAGAACAGTAGTAAGGATGAAAGCGGCACAACCGTTCATGTTGATAGTCGTGCATAGGGGAAAAGCAAAGCTCGCTACACGACGAGAAACTCCCACTCTTTCTTCGGCACATTTCATAGCCATCGGTAAGGCGGCATTGGAAGATTTGGTGAAGAAGGCAATAGATAAAGCTGGCAACATGCCTTTCACTGTCCTTAAAGGAGAGATTTTTTTAAATTTTAAAAGAAGAGGTAATACAATAATTCCCTGCACCAGGTTAGCTAAAATGACTACGGCTAAATAGAGAGCTAAACTTTCGATTTCTAGCCCTTCATGTAAATCACGCATGAAAAGGGTAATGAAAGCCCAGATGGCCAAGGGCATGAGCTTGATAATCCATGTTGTCATCTTCATCATTGCAGCATAGAGGCTTGAGAAAAAAGCATGTAGGATATGGCGATTTTCCGTAGGAAGAGCAATAATGGAAAGACTGAATAGAAGAGCAATAAACAGCACGCCTATTACATTGTTATCATTAAAAGGCCTGATGACATTGGAAGGAATAATTTGCTGGAGATACTGCACATAACTTCCCTGTTTTTCCATCGTGGCTACCGATTCAAAATTTATTTCCTGAAGATGGGTGCGCACAGGATCGATAACTACAAATAAAATCAAAGCGGTAGAAGCCGCAATAACTGTTGTTAACAAAGTGTATTTTAGAACTTTTTGGCCTAAAACTTTTAGCTCACGCGCACTTTCCATCCCTGACGAAGTTGAGACAATGGAAAGAAAAATGATAGGTAAACTGACCAATTTAAGGAGATTAATAAATACAGCTGAAAAGCTTTCGGCCACGGTATTTACCATTTCATTATTCATGTACCCAGTGATAAGGCCACAGCAAACAGCTACAAAAAGTAAAAAAGTGTTGTTCAGGCGGATAGATTTATTTAGCAGAGCATTCATAAAAACCCTATCTATAGGCGTAAAAAAAGTAGATAGAAGAATAAATTATTGGGACATATATAGCACACTATTTTTAAACAAAAAGGTTAACTTTTCTTTCTATCTAATCAAGTGGAGGACAAAATGTGGCGCTAGATAGACCTACAAAAGTTGCTCATCGCGAGCAATTGCTCAAGCTAAAATTTATTTAAGCCCATATTTCCCACTTTTTTGTAAGCATCTGAATATGATAGGATTATAAAAATCAAGTTTAAGAATTAACTTTTATAAAGGCTTAGCAATCAATAATTTAAGTTTCAGGTGAGGAATATGGGTTTAAGGTTAATAAAAAAATGAAAAAAGGAGAGAAAGATTCAAGGCCAAATCTTTGAGCCTATACGTAGTAAGGTTGCTCCCTCGCGAATGGCTAGTTTATAATCTTGGGACATTCCCATAGATAGATGAGGTAATTGATTAGAAGGTTTATAATCTTTTAACAAAGCTTCTTTTAACCGACGTAGCCTTTCAAAACTTTTAGCTATAATTTTCTCATTATCGGTCAAAGGAGCCATTGTCATTAATCCTTGCACATCAAGGTGGGGCAAAGAAAGAAAATCATTAAAATTTTGATAGCACTCCTCGCAAGTCATCCCTTGCTTAGATTGTTCTTGAGAGGTGTTTACTTGAAGTAAAATAGCTGTAATTAAATTTAATTGCTTAGACACCTCTGCTATTTTGTTAGCTAGGTCCAAAGAATCTACCGAATGAATTAAAACAAAAGG
Organism: Neochlamydia sp. TUME1; assembly: GCF_000813645.1. Lineage (NCBI taxonomy): Bacteria > Pseudomonadati > Chlamydiota > Chlamydiia > Parachlamydiales > Parachlamydiaceae > Neochlamydia > Neochlamydia sp. TUME1. Next base: position 9,080 of record NZ_JRXI01000122.1, read on the forward strand.
GCCCACTGCTTTACGTACTTTGTTTTTTTGTAAGGGCCCAATAAAGTGCCAATAGCAGTCAGGAGGAGCCTGTTTTATCTTAGGTAAAGCTTCTTGAATTCTATTCTCTCCAAAATTTCGGCACCCTTCTTGATAAAGGGGAAAAATAAATTCCCAAGGTTGCTTTTTAGAGACCGCAATTAGTTTAATGTCTTCAATCTTTCTATTACAGGCGTGGGCTGTTTCCGCAATTTCTTGTTGTAAGGCTCGGTAATTATCACGAATGGACATAGTTAAAATCTAAAACCTTTAGGAGGATTTAAAACTTCATGGATGACAATGAGATCTTTCTTAGTAGGAAGATGATGAATTAAATTTTTAATGCGGGAAGAGCGCTTATAAATCAAAGGAGGAGCAGATTTATTTTCACGAAAGCCCTGGCTTAAAAGATGGTCACCATAATCCCCTTCATATTTATTTTTGCTATTCATATTAAATTGGCGTTCTTCAATCTGATTGCGCACCTGAAAGCCATCTAAATTTGATTTAAATTTATTTTCCTCTTTAGAAGTTTTCTTTTTGTAAGCAGGTTGATGATAGATTGTCTTCTTTTTATGCTCAGGTGGTAGGCTCGCTGGCTTTAAATTTTTTGGGGAGGGAGGAGTAAAATTTTTGCTTTTTTCCATATCGGCATTTAAGGAATGAAGAAAATCTTGCAATCTTTTAGCTTGTAGGGGGTCATCATCTTGGATGCTGGCAAGTTTTTTAGACCTTTTATTAGGCTGAACAAGCTTAATGAGCATATAGAGCATGGCTGCTACACTCACTAAGAAACCTATCGTATCGATAATATGCATCTTATTTTTCCCTATTCAAAGCTGTTAATGAGATGGCTGAGAACAAAACTTTCTTAAAATTTTTATTCTTCCCTCTATAAGCTTACTTTTACTCATGAAAGCTGCTTGAAGGCCTTATTTTTTTATTAGCTTAGCAATTAAGGCCTATCAAGCTTATAGCTTATTTTTTTCTATCGTCACTTTCTTCGGCAATAGATTTACGCATTTTAGTATCAGCAAGAATATTTTCATAACGGGTGAAATCCATAATGCCTATGTGCCCTGAGCGAAAAGATTCGGCAATCGCCATAGGAATAGAAGACTGAGCCTCAATTAGCTTAGCTTCCATGTCTTTAACTTTAGCCATATTTTCCTGTTCCATCGCAGCAGCCATTGCTCGCCTTTTTTCTGCTTCAGCTTGGAAGATACGTTTATCGGATTCTGCTTTATCGGCACGCAGCTTGGCACCAATATTTTCACCTAAGTTCATCTCAACAATATCAATAGAAAGAATAACAAAAGCTGTAGAAGAATCAAGTCCTTTTTCTAAAACCACTTGGGAAATTTTATGAGGCGATTCAAGGACATGTAGATGGGTTTCAGAACTACCAATAGCAGTTACAATTCCTTCACCCACACGAGCAATAATCGTCTCTTCAGTAGCGCCGCCTACTAATTGCGCAATGTTTGTTCTTACGGTTACACGAGCGCGGACATTAATTTGAATGCCATCTTTAGCTACCCCTGTGATGTAGCCTCCATGGCTAGGACAGTCAATTACTTTGGGATTTACAGAGGTCTGCACCGCATCGCGAAGGTCTCTTCCTGCCAAATCGATCGCTGTTGCGCGGCGCCAATCGAGCTGAATATTGGCTTTATCTGCAGCTATAAGAGCCGTAGCTACTTCAGAAACATGGCCTCCAGCTAGATAGTGTGTTTCCAAGTCTGAGACAGTCACTTGCTTTAACCCTGCTTTGAATAGATTAATGCGCGCATTGACGATGACTCGTAGAGGGATTTTACGCAAACTCATACCGATGAGATTAAATAAAGGGATCGGAGTACCCGAGACAAAAGCTTGGAACCAAAAGCTAAGAAATTTTCCCAGAATGCTTAAAATAATAAGAGAAGCCAATGCAAGAAGAATCAGCAAAAAATATAATTCTGAGCTTAAATGCAAGGCCAATAGTTGATGAGTCATGTTTTATTCCTTTCTAACAATTAAATTAGATTCATTGCCGCCAATCACAAGAACTTTAGTACCTTTAGATAGATACCCCTCCTGAGAAATAGCAGGTTGCTGTTTGCCTTCTACGATAATAAATCCCCCAGGTTTTAAATCTGTCAGCACGATGGCTGACTTACCGATTGTAGAAGCATCATAATCGACAGCACGGTAACCATCTTGAGTATCTGCAGAGTAAATGCTATGCTGAGGCTTTTCGGTACGAATGCGCCAGAGAGCAAATTTAATTAAAAAAGCAAGAGCCACGCCACTCCCCATCACATATAAGATAACCAATAGGAAAGATTCTGTTTGCCTAGCAAACATGCTAAAGCTGGCTAATATGCAAATACCCCCGACAATCCCCATTAGGGCACCTGGCAGATAAAACTCTATAAATATTAATATAAAACCTAGCACTAAAAAAATTAAAGGACTCATTAATTTAGCTCCTTATTTGAAGAGTCAATCGCATGGTTCGCAATAGGAGTGCTCTTCGCTTTTACAATAGCCATTCTTTCCACCTTTTTTCAATAAAATTGCTCCTAATTCCCCTCTCATATGATGCATTCTCTAGGCCTACTATTCTAGGAGGATAAAAAACTATTTTACCAAAAATTTTCCGGCTTTGAAGCAGATCCATATTTATCTTCATAGTCTTGAAGAGCTAGTCCAATCACCTGATGAGCTTCTTTAACATCATAGAGGTGGGTGATTTGGACGGTGCCATTAGTTTTTTCGGGGAAATCTTTATAGGTTAAAAAATAATGACGAAGCCTTTCAATCAAGCTTTGCGGACATTCATCAATGTTTTGAAGGCTGCCATAAACTAAATCGTCTGCCATCACAGCAATAATTTTATCATCCGCCTCATTTCCATCAATTAATCGAAATCCACCGATAGGAATGGCTTTTAAAATAATGTCTCCTCGAGGAATGACTTTCTCGGTGAATACGCAGATATCTAAAGGATCTCCATCGCCTTGGATATTTTTAAGACCCGTTTTTTGCATACAATAACTCGCTAAGTGATGGCCGCAATAGGTCTTAGGCAGCAATCCATACAAGCTTGGACATACGCTTGAATACTTTTGAGGCCTATCAACTTTTAGGATCCCCGTTTCTTTATCAAGCTCATATTTTATCGTATCCGTAGGCACGATTTCAATGTAACAATTAACAATTTGAGGCATTAGGGGCCCTAAAGAAAGGCCATGCCAGGGATGAGAACGATAGATCATGTTTGCCATGCCAATTCCCCCTTTTTTACTTTATTTTACTCTATACCATGATAGATATTTAACCTGCTCCTTAAAAATTGCTAGAGCAAAGACTAAGGAGATTTTCTTGTGGCTGCTTTATAGTTTTAGAGCCGATTACTCATACATTTAGCTAAATAAAAGACCCTGATGATTTGCTTCTTCAAAAAAACAAAAATTTCTTTTATATTGTTTGGAAACTAGTCATTGCACTATAAGACTTCTTTTAAATTATTTGAGGGATAAACATATGGATAATCAACGTAATTGGTGGCAATTATCAAGTATTCAAATAGGTGGCGTTATCTGCTTGCCTGTAATCGTTATTGGACAAACACTTTATCAAACTTATGGCTTTGCCTCTTCTATTGCAGCTATCCTCTTGGGAAACGCCATTTTGCTTCTTTTAGGTCTGGCTACGACGAAAATGAGCTGCGAAAAAAGAAAGACTACCCCTTTAAATGCTACCGAATATTTTGGGGAAACAGGTGTGACTTTTTTTGCCTTAACGATGTGTGTATCGCTAGTCGGATGGTTTGCTATCCAGCTCAATATGATGAGCCTAAGTGTATTTGACTTATTATCTCTGGATAAAAACCAGGCTTTACCTGGTGTGCTATCCAATCTTATGCTCGGCAGTTTAATTACCGTGGCTGCCCTTTATGGGATTAAGTCTATTAATTTTCTATCTAATCTTAGTCTCCCTCTTTTAATCATTACCTTAGGCTATGCTTTCTTCACTGTTGAGGACGCCCCTCCATCGGCTCCTTCTGTACCTCTTTCTTTTGCAGGCATTTCGATGGTTATCGCTTTAGCTATTGCCTTTGTGATCGATTTACCTACCTATTATCGACATGCTAAAACAAGTAAAGACGGGTTTATCAGCATTTCTATCATTTTCGTGCTCGCTCTTCCTATTTTAGAAATTGTAGGCGTCTACTTAGCTGCCGGAAGCTCAGGAGGAACAATTTTAGATGTTTTAAAACGCTCCAATGGAAATTTTTGGAATCTATGGGTGGCTTTATTTCTTATCCTAGCAGGATGGACCACCAATAACATTAATCTATACTCAGGTGCCGTCTGCTTAGAGCCGCTTTTAAAAATCAAATCAGAAAAATTAAGAACTCTACTTTTTGGAGGTGTGGGTACCTTCCTGTCTTGTTTCAATTTTCTCAATCATCTTATCATC
>NZ_JRXI01000123.1:0-6294 GCF_000813645.1 Neochlamydia sp. TUME1
GTTTCAATTTTCTCAATCATCTTATCATCGTCTTAGATGTGATGGGAATTTTTGTCGCCAGTATGGGCAGTGTGATTATTACCCGTTATCTCATTGAACAAGTAAAAAAGCTTCCCGTGACCTCCAACGATTATCCCTGTCACTTTCTTGCTTGGATGTTGGGATTAGCGATGGGCTTTTCTAGTCTGAATGGAGTTTCTTTAACCTCTATTCCCGTTTTAGATGCCACTATTGGCTCATCTTTAGGTACATTTTTTGTTTTAATTCAAAGGAAATATAGTGAAAAAGCTAACATTGCAAAACTTAGATGACTTAGCCATTGGAAGCGCGATTTTAGGATCGGGAGGTGGAGGCGATTCTACTTATGCTTACATGATGGCCCGCTATGAGATGGAAAAAAAAGCTTCCCTTTCAATTCTTAACTACGCCGATTTAAAGCCTGAGGCTCTTGTTATCCCCATAGGTTTTATGGGAGCCCCAACTGTTGAAATGGAAAAAATTGTTACCGGACGCGATTATGTCGAACTATTTAAGATTGTAGAAAAAAACTTAAATAAAAAGATCACAGCTATCATGCCTTTTGAGATTGGGGGCCACAATGCGTTTACTCCTATTATCACCGGTCTTCAGATGGGGTTGCCTGTATTGGATGCTGATATGATGGGACGGGCCTTCCCTGAAGCTCAGATGAGTTCTGGTCACCTTTATGGGGTTTCTCCTAATCCTGGCTTTATTAGTGATAGTCTAGACAACGCCGTGGTTATCCATGCTAAAAACACCTTTGCTTTAGAAAAAATTGGACGTAGCGCTACCATTGCGATGGGATCAATAGCCGCCTTTGCATTTTATCCTATTACCGGGGCTAAGGCCCGTGAATGCACGGTACCTAATAGCATCTCACGCGCTATTAACCTAGGAAAAGCTCACCGCTCGGCAAAAGAAAAAGGAGAAGATCCTTTAGAAGCTATTTTAAACCATTGCAAAGGTATTCTTATTGGCTCGGGAAAAATTACTGATATAGATCGCGAAATCTCCAAAGGTTTTCTGCAAGGGTCGATTACCATTCAGAATTCCAAAGATAAAATCGAGCTTATTTTTCAAAATGAATATCTATTAGCAAAAATTAATAGTAAGATCATTGCTACCACTCCTGATATCTTAATGCTGCTAGAGCAAGAAACAGGAGCTCCTATTACCAGTGAATTACTCCAATATGGCCTAAGGGTTAATTTGATAGCACTTCCAGCTCCAGAAATTTGGACCACCCCGCAAGGGCTTGCCTTGGTGGGTCCTAGAAAATTTGGCTATGAGACCGATTATAAACCCATTCATAAAGCACGTCAAAAAAGTAGCGTGCTAAGTATTACCACATGAAAATAAATCAAAAATATAAAATCGGCATTGACATTGGTGGAACTAACACAGATGTAGTGCTTTTAGACTCGGATAACGAGGTGATTGCCTGTGCAAAAACTGCTACCACTCCCGACTTAAATACAGGCATTAAAACAGCTTTAAAGCAAATTCTTGATGAAGCTTCTATTATCCGTGAAGATATTACAGGAATATTTTTAGGAACTACCCAGGTAGCCAATGCCATTCACCAACAGGATAATCTTTACCGCGTAGGAGTGATTCGGATTGCTGGGCATCATCCCCAATCGCTACCTAGTTGTTTACTATGGCCTCCTGCGCTTAAAAAAAGCATGTATGTAGATACCATTACTATTAATGGAGGCTTTGAATGCCATGGCGATCCTATCACGCCTATCAATCCTGCTGAGATTAGATCGGCTTTAAAAGAGTTGTTGAAAAAAAACATTGAAAGCTTAGCAGTTATTGGGGTCTATGCCTCATTAAATTCTCATCACGAGCTGTTGGTAAAAGAAATTGCGCAAGAGATGACGCAAGGAGAACTGCCTATCTCTCTTTCCCATCAAATTGGTGGAGCAGGCTTTATTGAACGCGAAAACTCCACCATTTTAAATGCTGCTTTAAAACAAGTCATGCCTACGGCATTTAAAAATTTAGTGGCCATTTGTGGAGATCTGGGAATCGCTTGCCCTCTTTGGATTACACAAAACGATGGAAGTGTAGCGGACTTGGCAAACGCTAATGAATATCCTATCTTTACCATCTCAGCAGGCCCTACCAATTCATTTATTGGAGGCTCACGTCTAGCCCAAAAAGAAGATGCTATTGTTATTGATATTGGTGGCACCTCCACGGATATTGGAATGGTTCGTAAAGGCATCCCGCGACGCTGTTTTAATAATTCATGCATAGGGGGAGTGACTCTAAATTTTCCTATGCCTGATGTATATTCTATAGCTTTAGGAGGAGGCAGCCAGATTCAATTTACCCAAGAGAAAATTCATATTGGCCCTAAAAGCTGCGGCAATAAAACTTTCTCGCAATCACTCAGCTTTGGGGGAAAGCAATTGACGCTGACAGATATCGCCTTAGCTTTAGGCTATGTAGATATTGCTGGTGCCCGCCCCCAAAACGTATCCTTACCTAGGAAAGGTTGTAAAGCAGTTATCGATGAAGTGGTCAAACAAATTTATGAGCTTATCTCAAAAATTGGGCCTGAAGAACGTTCCCTGCCTGTGATTATGATTGGAGGAGGCTCTGCTTTATTGCCGCAACATCTTTTTGACGGGCGCTTTATTATTCCTCCCTATGCTCATTATGCGAATGCATTTGGTGCTGCCCTTGCTACAATTTCGGCCACTATTGATACTGTCGTTTCTTTAGAACATCGCCAGGAGACCTTAGAAGAGCTACAGCAACAAGCTATTCAAGCTGCTATCCAAAAAGGTGCTGATTTTAAAACAGTTAGCATTGTAGATATAGAGATTTTACCTTATCACTATATACCTAATCGAATGGCTAGAGTCATTGTAAAAGCATCAGGCAATCAACCCAGGGCCATTTAGAGTAAAAAAAGCAAAAAGTTTCCTTGCCTCTTCCTATTTTTAAGAGCAAGGCATCTCTTTTTTTAAAAATTCTAAAATAAGATCACGTGTTTTGATTAAATTTTCTTCCCTGTGCGCTTGAGACACAAACCATGCTTCAATGTGCAAGGGAGGAATGTAGATGCCATTTGCAAATAAATAGCGGAAGAAACAAGCAAACATTTCGTTATCCAACTGCTTGGTATCACCAAAATGCGTAACTTTTTTAGAACCAAAAAACAGAGTAAACATGGAACCTACCTGCTGAATGCAAGCCTGCTTATCTGTGCTTAAAAGATATTCCTGGATAGGCTGAGTGATGAGATTAGTTTTACGTAATAGCTCTTGATAAAAACCCTCTTGATTTAAGAGCTTTAGGGCTTGTAAGCCTGCTTCCATAGCTACAGGATTTCCCGATAATGTTCCCGCTTGATAAACAGACCCTAAGGGAGCCAAGCAATCCATAATATCGCGGCGTCCTCCAAAAGCAGCGGCAGGAAAGCCCCCTCCAATAATTTTCCCAAAAGTAGTCAGATCAGGACGAACGCCATACAAGCCTTGCGCTCCCTTTAATCCCACCCGAAAACCTGTCATGACTTCATCAAAAATTAATAAAGCACCTGTGGCAGAAGTTTCTTGGCGTAGCATATGGATAAATTCCTGCGTAGCAGGCACCACACCCATATTACCTGCAACCGGTTCTAAAATCACAGCGGCAATACGTTCCCGGTTTTTAGGGTCACGCATCACTTGGCGGCACCCCTCTATGTCATTATATGGCAAGCAAATTGTATAACGAACGACCTCGGGAGGGATACCTTGTGATGAAGCTTGTGGTAGGAAGCCTGCCACCCCTGAACCAGCCTGTACAAGAAAGAAATCTGCATGGCCATGATAGTTTCCTGCAAACTTAATAATTAATTCGCGTTGGGTGTATCCCCTTGCTAGACGAATAGCGCTCATTGTCGCTTCTGTACCTGAAGAGACAAAGCGAATTTTATCAATCGATTCCATGAGCGTAATGACATAGCGAGCAAGCTCTTCTTCGATCGAAGTCGTAATGCCAAAAGTAGAGCCTAAGGCCATGCGTTTTTGCGCAGCTTCTATAATTTGAGGATGCGCATGGCCGTGAATGAGAGCTCCCCAAGAACCGCAGTAGTCGATATAGGCATGCCCATCAGCATCATAGAGAAGATCTTGCCAAGCGCGTTCAGCCACTAAAGGAGGCTGATGCATATTTTGACAAGAACGCACAGGAGAATTGACTCCTCCTGGAATTACTTCACAAAGACGTCTATAAATTTCTAGGCTTTTTGGGCGAGCAAGCATTTCTTACACCTTAAGATGAGTAAGAAAAAAGCATAAGTGATCTTAAATTTGTTGAGAAGTTTTAAAACCTGCCAAGAAACTTATGCTCCTCTGGAAAAATAAGCCTATGATCTACGAACAGAAGGATAGAGCACCCAATCGCCAGGCTAGAAGCCAGAGAGGCTAATTCACCCTAGTTAAATACGGCTTAAATAAAATCCCCTCTATCCCTCGCTAGAGACTCTTCCTTTATTTCTCTTTTTTAGAAATTCCATTAGTCTCATGAGCCTCTTCAAGAGTGGCATAAAACTTTGTACAGGCAACCACAGCCTGCAAGTTAGGAGCAAGCTCTTTAACCTTCTCTTGCTCTTGCCCTTCTAAACTCTCTAAATCTAAGTGAGTTAAATTATTTAATTCTTCAAGAGGCAGGCTAATTCTTGTTTCCATTCCACAATAAGCCATAACAGTCTCGGGATCTTCTTCTCTCATAATTTGATAAGTGAGCTTATAAGAAAAATGAGCGATCCCCTTTTGCACCTCAATATTAAGCTCTCCTCCAGGTGCTTGCCCATATGCGTACCGGTTATTCTTTTCATTTGTATTGTTAAACTCTTCCATTCCCTGAATAAACTTGTGCAAAAGTCCCACGGTGCAGGATTGATGAAAAAAACGTCCCACCACCAAGGTTTCTTCTCTTCCTAAGACCTCATATATTTTCTCCGCACAATTTTTTACCTCCTCTGCGGTTTTTTCTGTACGGGGGAACATATTTTTACCGTTAATAACAAAATTATCAGCGCGCGGTAAGTCTAAAGAAAATTGAGTAGGTAATTGGACTCCAACAGACAGGTCATCGAATTTTAAATCGCTAAGTTGATGATCTACTCCTCTGCCTACAATCATTTCACTAATATCTTTTAATGTTCTCTCGTCATTTTTAATTTTAAAAGAATTAAACTTTGCTAAGTCAGACGGCAAGCCTTGTCTATGGAAGAAATTTAAAACAGCCGCCTTGATCGATTTAATAAAGGAGAAAAGAGGCGAGCTTGCCGTAATAAGAGCCGCTTTAAATGCTAAACCGACCTTTTGCAAACCTGACCATATTCCCTTAAAAGAAAAGGAGTTGAATTGGCTCTTAGCAAAGTTATCGATATTTTTATTTTCTTGGGAGTCTAAAGAAGAGATTCTTTTACCTTTATATAAGCCATGCTCTTTGGAAGACATAAAGTTTGGTTTAGAAGGAACTTCTTGCCTTGTCGTAAAAGAGGGAGTAGATTTAATTGCCCGCTTATATATCCTTTTTACCAAAGGATTAGCGGTTGGGAGGGAAGTGCGTTGAAAAGATTTAGGCTTTTCAGTTGCCGCTGCTCGACTTGCGCTTGCCAGCTGATGAACCGCTTGATCAACCTTCCCTCTTTCCCCTATGAAAATAGCTTTGGGGGAGGAAGAAGTATTTTTAACCTCTTTATTTCCTTCTCTTGAAGGATAGGTAGATTGCCACTGAGGTAATCCATTAGAAACTGACATACATTTCCCCCATTAATATTATTAATTAATAATATTCATTATAATAATAATTAATAAAAAAGTCTAATTATTATTTTAAATAAAAAATATTACTTTTTATTTAATAGCAAATAACATGCCATTCTATCCCTGCGTGCTTTCTTTTCTTTATGGGCTATAAAAAATTCTTAAGAAGAACGATCAACAACTAGTTGAGAGTCAATCCATTTTGCAAAAATAAATGACTCTTTTCTTGTTGAAAATTTAGAATCAAGCAATAATGCTTACCTTACTGCTGGATAAAAGAAAATTAGGACTTTAAAGCATGATCGCCTCTTTCTCCAAAATACTATGCCTGATCATGTTTATAGTGATTTTGAACCTTTCTTTGTATGCTGTTGAAGCTTATCAGGTAATTTTTCAAGGGGTTTCTCACCCGGAAACTCTCTCTTTACTACAAACAATTTCTAAAACGGTAGAGCTGCAAAACTCCCCTCCTTCTACTAATCGTGGCTTAAAAAGG
>NZ_JRXI01000124.1:0-29502 GCF_000813645.1 Neochlamydia sp. TUME1
CTTCTACTAATCGTGGCTTAAAAAGGCGTGCTGAAGCAGATCTGCCTCTTCTCATTAAGGCTCTTCATAGCCAAGCCTATTACCAAGCTAAAGTCAATGTGGAAGTTAACTTTAACAATCAGACAGCCCAAGTAGTTTTTAAGATCAATACCGGACCGGTCTACCCTTTGGCCAGCTTTGAAATCCTCCCTTCCGACCTTAAAAACGATCTAACCTCTCTTTATACGAATTGGAATAAAGAAGAGTTAGGCCTCACATTGGGTCGTCCCGCCTTTCCTAAAAGTATTCTTGATGCCGAAGAGCTTTTAATATTAAAGTTAGAAAGAGAGGGTTATCCACTAGCAAAAATTGTAGATCGCGAAGTGATTGCTGATCAATCCACGCACTCTATCTATGTTGTCCTTCGTGTCAATACAGGGCCTAAATGCTATTTTGGAGAAGTAAAGTTTTTGGGCCTCCAGCGAGTTTCTTCCGAATTTGTTAGTAAAAAGATTGCCTGGCATCTAGGAGATATTTATCATCCTACGCCGATTGAAAGAACTCATGGTGCGTTAGAAGCTACCGGCCTATTTAGCTCTATTTCCATTACTCATCTCGATAGTGCTTCACAAGAGGGCTTACTTCCCCTAGAAATAGAAGTCTTAGAAGGTAAACATCGCAGCATTGCGGCAGGTATAGGATATTCCACAGACGATGGCTTAGGGATCTTAGGTGAATGGGAACATCGAAACATTCGAGGTCGCGGGGAAAAGCTTAGCTTTAAAGCATTAATGGCTCAACGCCTCCAAGAAGGAACTTTAGCTTATGTTATCCCTGACTTTCAACGCTCCAACCAGGACCTTATCTGGCTGGCAGAATTTCAACGCCAAACGACTAAAGGTTTTCATGCTTCCTCATTCAGTGTTTCAGGTATTCTTGAAAGGCAGCTTAATGATTACACGCGCCTTTCATATGGAGGGATGTTTAAACGTTTACGTGATACTCATTCTGATAATAACGGCAATTTTAATTTGTTCAAAATTCCTTTCCAGCTGCGTTGGAAAAAAACTAATAATATTTTAGATCCCACACAGGGTCTGGCCCTCCATATTAAAATCATCCCTTCTTTACAGATTCTTCATCCCAAATTTGCCTATTGCATTAACACTTTTACAGGTTTTATTTATCTTCCTCTTACCTCGGATAAACGCTTTGTGTTTGCTGCTAAAGGGACTTTTGGCTCGATATTTGGAAAAAAACGTCATACCATACCCCCTTCTGAACGCTTTTATGCAGGAAATGAAAATCTTTTGCGAGGTTATCATTTCATGACAGTTAGCCCTTTACATGATAATGAACCGATAGGCGGGCGTTCCATGATGATTTATTCTTTAGAAGGACGTTGGCGAGCCACAGAAACATGGGGAGGGGTAATTTTTTATGATTTTGGAAATGTTTTTAAAAATTATTTACCCCAATTTAACAAACAAATCTTACAATCTGCTGGCATTGGACTAAGATATAACACCCCTGTAGGCCCTTTACGGATAGATCTTGCAATTCCTTTACACCGTAGATATCATATTGACGAGAAGTTTCAAGTCTATTTAAGCATTGGGCAGGCATTTTAAGATGAAAAAAGTTTTATCTGTTTTTCTAGTGGGGTTGATTTGTGTATTTGTAGCAGTATGGGGTTATCTACAAACTTCTCACGCCCAAAAGGCTATTCTTTCCTTTCTAACGGAAATCATTCATGAAAAAACGGGTCATGAAGTAGAGATTGAGGAGCTGGCTTTCCCCCTGCCTTTTAACTGGGTTGCTTATAAGGTTAAAATTAAGCAAAACCAATCGATTTGGCTGGCAATAGATGAAATTAAGCTTTCCATTCCCTATTGGCGATTACTCAGCAAAACTTTTGCTTTACGGGCAGTCTCTTTAAGCCATGTGCATCTCCTAGATTACCCTACTCCCCCATTAAATTCTCCTGCCGACAGGCCCAAACTCTCTTGGAAAATTTTTCCTTTTAATATTCACTTTGCCGAGCTTTCTATTGAAAATCTTACGATTGCTCCCCATCTTTTACCTCATGAATTTCCTGCCCAACTTTTTCCGTTAGATCTTTCTGGCTCTTTAACTTTTCGTCCTCAAAATCATATCGCTCATGTAAATCTATCCTTAAAAAAAGAAGCTTTAAGCCAAGAGGGAGTGCGCCTAAATCTTTCTTGCCAGGGCTCCTCCCATTTTACCTATCATTTAGACCTGCTCGCCCCTAAACAAAGCCTTCTCTTTCAATGGCTAGGCTTAGAGCTGGCTCACGATGCCGCTCTAGAATTAGGAGGAACCCTGACTGCTGATCAATCTTACCAGGGGCAATTCAAATGTAGTGCGATAGAAGATATTAAAATAATAGAATCAGCCTCTGAGGATATACTTGGAAAATTTGCCTACCATCCAGACGGTTGGCTAAAAGTTCATTCAGTGGCAGGCAATATAGGACCTTTGCAAGTTGAAGGTGAGCTTTTACTTAACACCTCTACTTTTGAAATAGAAACAGGCAAATTCACGGGGGTTGTGGCCCATCTTTCACGCTGGAAAAATCCTTTAGATTTTCCTATAGAAGGTTCTATGCAATTCATCAGCACCTTTGCGGGTACGGTCATCAATCCTATTATCGAGCTTAAAATTTCGACAGACCACCTAAAAATTTGGAATGAAAGTTTAGAAAATTTAGAAGGGCAATTTACTTTTATTAAAACAAATGAAGAGGCTTTAAAAGGGCAACTTTTTTTAAGTTTTATCCACAATCAGCTAAAATTTAAAATAGATAACCCTTGGCAAGGGAGCCAGCAGCATATCCACTTAAAAGATATTGATGCCGAATATGGGAATGAAAAATTAACCGGAGACCTACATTATAAATTAGAGACTAAAACGCTCATTGGTAATTTAGAAGCCTCCATAAAAAACAGCTATTTACTGCAAAAATATTTAAATATCGATCTGTTAACTTCAAGCAATGTGTCCTTAAAATTTTACGATACAGCCTCATTAGAAGGTAAGAAAGAATTGCAAAATATGGATTTTGTTTGGCAGATAGGTAAAGGACGGTATGGCGATTTTTATTTAGAAGAAGCTATCCTCTCAGGGAATATAACGAATGCTTTCAGCGTTCCTCAAGCAGATCTATATTTAAAAGCTAAGAAAGCTTATAGCAGTAGCGGGAGCCTTACAGGATTAAACGCTGAGACAAAAGTGGAGAGGATGAAAGATTATTGGCCTTTTAGTATCTCCACTCAAGAAGATGAAGAGAGTATTTTGGCGGCCCAAGCCCAGGGTTTCTGGAAATTGAACAGGGAGGAGCTTACAGTAAAAGTAGAACTTCTTCAAGGGCACTTGAAAAAAAAGCCTTTTGATCTGCAAAAAACTTTTACTTTTACTAAATATAACAATTTCTTTGAACTTTCTCCCTTATCGCTGCAAATAGGCGTCGGTCATTTATTTTTTACCCTCGATCACCAACAAGAAAATGCCTATGCAGCAGCCCGTTTTCAATTTCAAGATTTGCCGGCAGAATTGTTTTACCCCCTTCATTTACAAGCTCCTTTGATAGGATATCTACAAGGCGAGGTGGATCTATTTGGCAATCCAGAAAATTTAAAGGGTCATATACGTGCCCATCTATCTCAAATTAGATTAGTCGATGATCCTCTAGACTCTCCCACCTCTTTAGAAGCACGTATGATAGGAACCATTTTAGAAAACCAAATGACAGGTTCGGCTCAGATCATAGGACTTACCCCAAAACCTATTGAAATAACTGCTAGATTGCCTATTCACCTTTCTATTAATCCTTTAGACATTCAAATAAGCAAGCATGACCCTCTCTTGGTTCATCTTGCTGCTGAAGGAGAAATTAGTCCTTTTTTGCCTTTATTTGAGATAGAGTCTTCTTCTATCTCAGGTCATACTTCTATCGCTTTAGATGTTACAGGTTCTATTAATGACCTTCATACTCAAGGGGATATTATTATTAAGGATGGTTCTTTTGAAAGTCCTACGACCGGGGCTGCTTTTCATCATCTCAATGCTAAAATTGAAGCTAACAATAAAATACTGACTCTGCAGGAATTTGAAGCCTTCGATATGAATGAGGGAGCAATCCGTGGTAGCGGTAGGCTAGAATTAAAAAAAGAGTTAGATTTTCCCTTCACGCTCAATATCCAACTCGCACGTATTAAACTGTTAAACCTTGATTTTGCCAAAGCCATCGCTAGTGGCGAAACGATCATTAAAGGTAATGCTCGTCAAGCCAAGGTAACGGGCCATCTTACTACTGATTCGCTCCAAATTACTATTCCTGAACAAGCTCCCGCACTCGCCTACTCTGTCGATGTTAGATATATTAATGTTCCCGAAGGAGAAACATCCCCCCTTCTTAATTCTTCTCAGCCTGCTTGGCCCGTAGAATTGGATATGCAAATTGATATAGCTTCTAACACCACCATTAAAGGCAAAGCACTCGCTAGCCTATGGCAAGGAGGCGTTAAAGTGAAAGGCACCCCTCAGACTCCTCAGCTTTTTGGAGATGTCAAAATCATTGAAGGAGACTACAACTTTAATGGAAAAACTTTCGATATTAAAGAGGGCACTATTTCTTTTGCAGGAGAGCCTGATAAAAAAACCAATCTTTATGTGATTGCTAGTAAAGATTTAGGTAAAATGGTCGCTGAAGTAATCCTTAAGGGCTCGGTAAAAAACCCCTCCATAGCCTTCCGTTCTAATCCTCCTATGTCTCAACGAGAGATATTATCCTGGATACTTTTTGGAAGAGGCGTCACCGACATTACTCCTTTCCAAGGAGCTGAACTTTCTCAATCTATAAGCAATTTAAGTAAAGAAGGCAATAAAGGCCCTGATGTACTAACTAGGATTCGGGATAGCATCGGCTTAGACCGCATAGATATTAACAAATCAGAGGGCGAGGAATCTAATGAAGTTTCCATACAAGTAGGCAAGTATATCTCCCGCGGGGTTTTTGTCTCTCTTAATAAAAGCATTACCTCTGAAGTTAACGAGATTAGCGTAGAAGCGAATCTATGGCGTAACATCAAGGCACGAGCACAAGTTGGAGATGACTCAAGCGCTCAGCTACAGCTTAAATGGAAGCGCGATTATTAGCCTTTAACCTTTCAAAGATATTTATGTGATAGCAAAAGAGCTGCTTTTCTAATAGCTGATTTTTTTGCGCCAACCTATAGCTAGTTTTAACCCTTGGTTAAGAAAATAAATTTTCATAAAAAAAACAAGTTTTTTAGAAATAAAATTTTTGAAAAGTCAAATAATTAAGCTTAGGAAGTTGAGGTTAATGCAATAAAAGTTAAATTTCATAGCTTTTTTGATATAAGCTAGAAAGCTTTTTAAAGAGAATTGTCTAAGTTAATTTTCCTCCCCTGTGCCATGGCTTTTCGTTCTTTTAAGGTTATGCTTTTCATTAAAGATTGTTTTCTAATAGAATGCTTTTTTTATGATGAGTTGTATGGCATGTCAAAACATTGGCTTTTGAGCTCACCCATTGGACGCAGTTTAGCCTCTTTGGGAGACTATATTGTATTTATTACCTCAGTGATTGCAGTAAGCTTGCGCAAGCCTCCTCAGTGGGTCTTAATTCGCGACCAACTCTATGAAATCGGGGTTTTATCTTTGCCGGTCGTAGGCATCACAGGCTTTTCTACGGGCATGGTGCTTGCTGCCCAAGCTTATTTCCAGCTTTCAGATAAAGGGCTTGCTAGCGCTACAGGCTTAATGGTCACCAAATCTATGTTAGTAGAATTAGGTCCTGTGCTTACAGCTTTCATGATCACAGGCAGAGTAGGTGCCTCGATGTGTGCCACGTTAGGTACCATGCGGGTAACAGAGCAAATTGATGCCTTAAAATCCATGTCTGTCAATCCTTTACGTTACTTAGTGGCCCCTCGTTTTATCGCTGGATTAGTCATGATGCCCTTGCTTACCATTTTTAGCTGCTTATGCGGGATTTTAGGAGGCTACTTTATTGCAGTCTATTACTATGGAATGGCTCCTACATCTTTTATTGATCCTTTGCCAATCAATATTCAGCATTTTGATTTTTTTAGCGGATTGGCAAAAGCTTTTGTGTTCGGCCTGATCATTATCACCATTTCCTGTTACCGCGGAATGACCACCCGTGGAGGAGCTGCCGGAGTAGGGCGAGCAACCACCAACAGTGTGGTCATCTGCTATTCTGTGATTCTAGTAGCCAACTTCTTAATCACCGTAGCCTTAAATAGCTCTTACGCTTACATTGAATACTTTGCAAGCTAAAGGAATCTAAATGGCGATCATCGAAGTTCAAAATTTACATAAATCTTATGGTGCATTAAAGGTCCTTAAAGGTCTCACTTTAAATGTCTATGAAGGCGAAACGCTAGTTATTCTGGGAAGATCAGGGGTAGGTAAAAGCGTGCTTTTACGCCAGATTATGGGTATTGAATTTCCTGATCAGGGCACGATTAACATCAATGGTAAAGTTCTTCATTCTCTTAGCCAACATGAGCAGCTAAAGGTAACCAAGGAAGTAGGCATGCTATTTCAAGGAGCAGCCCTTTTTGATTCCATGAATGTCGGAGAAAACACCGCTTTTTATCTCCGTCAGCATGAAAAGGAAGTGGATGAGAGAGAAATCCAGCAACGTGTAGCAGAGGCTCTTGCAATAGTGGGATTAAGTGGCA
Source organism: Neochlamydia sp. TUME1 (assembly GCF_000813645.1). Classification (NCBI taxonomy): domain Bacteria; kingdom Pseudomonadati; phylum Chlamydiota; class Chlamydiia; order Parachlamydiales; family Parachlamydiaceae; genus Neochlamydia; species Neochlamydia sp. TUME1. The sequence goes on from NZ_JRXI01000124.1 coordinate 6,729, forward strand.
AGCAAAAGGCAATGCCCTCTGATTTATCAGGAGGAATGCGTAAACGTGCTGCCTTAGCTCGCCTAGTGATCTATCGACCTAAAATAATTCTTTACGATGAACCTACTACCGGCTTAGACCCCATTACGGCCCAGCAAATCAATCAATTAATCAATACTACCAAACATGAACTGAAAGCTACTAGTATTGTAGTCACCCATGACATTCATTCTGCTATGGAAGTAGGCGATCGATTAGCTTTCCATCATGACGGAAAACTCATCCATATAACTTCTAAGGAAGAATTTATTAAAATTGACGATCCCTTAATCAATGCTTTTTTTGAAAATGCTATCGTCACTCGCGCTTACTCGCCTTCCTCTAATTATAAAAATCTGGAGCAAATAAAATCATTATGACCGATCCATTGAAAAATATTATGATAGGAATTTTTGTTGTCACCGCTATGGCAGTCATTGTGTTTGCTCTAATGTTCTTACACCCTTCCTTAGGAGATGAAAAGCGTGTACTACGTGTACGTTTCCCTAATATTGATAAAATTTCAGTAGGTACTCGAGTGTCATTTGCTGGCAAGCCAGTCGGTGAAGTAGCAGCCATCCATGAGATAAAAGATGCTATAGAATCCCGCCAGCCATACCAGGGAATTATTTATGTTTATGAGCTGGTGTTGCATGTAGATTCTAATGTTAATGTGTTTAGCACCGATGAGATTTCTGTGCGTACCTCTGGCCTTTTAGGAGAAAGATCGGTAGTCATTATTCCCTTTCCTTCCAAGGCAGGAAAGCCTTTACACCTTGTGAACGAGGAGATTTTGTATGCCACTGAAGCCGGTAGTGTGGAAGATACTCTTAAAGAATTTAAAGAGCTTGCAGGAAAATTTGATACCTCTCTTAATTCTATCTCTACGGTTTTTAATGAAATGTCTGAAGAAAAGATTGTAAAAAAACTAGGGATGGCTATTCAAAATGTTAATTCTATTACTCATGCTTTAAACCAGCCCTTGCAACTCTCTCAAATGATAAAAAATGCGCATACACTTACTGAGAAAGTTCTTACATTATGGGACAGAGTAGAGGGGATGTTAAGTAACTTATCTGCCGCTTCCCACAACCTTCGTTTACTCACAGATAAAGGGAGTAATATTTTAAGTTATGTCGAAAAGGGGCAAGGAACCCTAGGAAAATTGTTGATGACTGATCAGCTATATTTAAAAGCTAACTCCTTTCTAAGCAAAGGAGAAACGATGATGAATGATATTAATCACTATGGTTTACTATTCAATATGGATAAAGGCTGGCAGCGTCTTCGCGCACGCCGTCTTAACCTCCTATCTACCCTATCTACCCCTCAAGAATTTCGTAATTTTTTCAACCAAGAAATCGATCAAATTAATACTTCACTCTCACGGGTCTATGCTTTGGCTGAGCAAAGCCATGGAAGCTCATCAGGATGTAAGCTTTTTGAAAATCAGGAGTTCCAAAAAGTTTATCGAGAACTACTTAGACGAGTGGCAGATACTGAAGAAGCATTAAAGATGTATAATCAACAACTTATAGACATGAATGCTAAAAAAACAGAGTGAACAGACTTAGAGATTTACAAACAATTCTGCGCAAGTTATGAATGGTGTAAAAGATTAAGTTAGGTGAGTGATGGAAGCTATCCCCTATACACAAATACAAAAAGGCCATTTTCTGATCGCCTCCCCTGATATCGATAAAGGCATATTCTTTCGTGCCGTCGTTCTTATCTGTGAACATAACCCGAGTGGTTCTTTTGGCCTGGTTATCAATAAACCTTTAGATCTCGAATTGCCTGAAGAAATTATTAGCGTTCAACATTTAGCTAATCCACGTGTAGGAATACGTGGAGGAGGACCTGTCCAAACTAACCAAATGATGCTTCTTCATACGGGCAAAGATATTTCCCATCAAGCCTTACAAATCACTAAAGATATCTATCTGGGTGGAGATTTACAATTCTTACAAGATTCCCTAAATGATGAGAATGGGCCTTATATCCATCTTTGCTTTGGATATGCCGGTTGGGGAGCAGGCCAATTGGAAAGAGAATTGCTAGATGAAACATGGTTCATCTATCCTGCCACGACTAAACATATTTTTCATACTCCCCCGGATAAACTCTGGCAAAGTCTTCTACGAGAAATGGGAGGGAAATATGCCTCGCTTTCTATGATTCCTGACGATCTATCGGTTAATTAATTAGAAATTAAGAAGAAAGGTTATGATGTTTAAAGTTTTAACTCCATTACTTTGCTTATTCTTATGCACATTTGCAAGGGCAGCAGAGACTCCTACACTCAGCCTTAAAGGACAAGCTGTTTTACATAAGCAAGCAGATCAAATTAGTCTAATCATTGGTATCACTAACTTGGGAGCAGAAGCCGATCATGTATTAGCGGAAAATTCTAAAAAAATGCAAAATCTCATTGGAGAGCTAAACAAAAAAGGTTTTGATAAGTCCGAATATCAAACGGGTCAATTTAGTATCCAACCTACCTATACTCTCCCCCCTCAAAACCCGCCTGCGGGCTGGCGCCCTACCATCAATGGCTATGAAGTTTCTAATATCCTTAAGATAAAGACAGATAAAATTAAGGAGATTGGCGCTCTTATAGACACTGCTCATCAAGCAGGAGCCAGTAAGATTGATCATATCTATGCTAGCTTAAAAGATGAAAGAGCCTATTGGGAAGAAGCCGTCGCCAAAGCCACTAAGAATGCTATTGCAGATGCTAAAATTATGGCTGAGGCTGCCCAGGTAAAATTAAACCGCCTTTTATCCATCTCCCTCAACGATACCCTTGCTAGATCTCCACAATCTTTAACTCCTATGTTTCTTAAAACTATGGCTTCGGAGCTGACGCCTATAGAACCAGGCGATATTGAAATCAAAGCAAATGTTAACGTCGTTTACGAAATAGATAAGTTAGAATGATATAGAGCTTATATCTAAGACCCTAAGAGCAAATAGATAAACCCCCTTAGATGCCTATCATTGCCTTTTTAGCAACTAGCTAGACCAAGTTTTTTATTTCTACTCCTTCAATTATATAGCTTCAATGCCATTAAAGGGCATTAAACGCCTCCTAAGTCGCTGATTATCTAAGCTAAATGCAAAAAAATTATTTTTCAGAAAAACATTTCCTTGACGAAATAAAGAAACCTCATTTAAAAGCTTAGATTGCTTTTTAAATAAAACAATAGATATTTAACCCTCCCCTTTAAGGAATAAAAATTATGCAACTTTCTTCTTCACTAGACTACGATCCTGCCCGTCCAATCATTCACTGTGATGCTTCTTTAAATCAAATCAGTAGTGAGATGGCCAGAATTGAAAGAGAAGTTTATCGCTTAAGAGGGCTTATAGGAGCTTTTGATGAAACAATGCAGGAAAATGCTGCTTTGACAACAGACATCATGGATGCTTATTTAAAAGAGCTTGAGCCACCTCTTGAGCAAAGAGGAATCTCAGTGATCCGGCAGCAAATTGATACAAGAATAGAAGGCATTCGAGAAAATTGCTTAGAGAACTACCGAGGATTGTTAGATGCAAGAGAGCTAATTATAATAGAAGGTCAGACCATCCAGCTGAATGCTCAAATAAAAGGTACCTTAGAGCATGCCTACCAACAAAGACTAGAGGAAAGTATCCATCAGCTTAAAGAAGAATTTCCTCTAGAGGACGCAACCAATTTAGAGCAGATGCGAGCTCAGCTTAAAGAAAAGTTTGAAAGGTATGAAGATATCTTTGAAAAGCTTTTTGAACGCAAGCAACAGCTGACAGACCAAGGCTATGAGCTGCAAGAAGCCATGGAGCCAGAGCTAGCCAAACTAAGAGCCAAAAAGCAAGAGCTACAAAAGGATCTAAAAGTCACCGATCTTTTTATAGCCAGCCAGCTAGGAGCAGTCGATTATCTTAAGCAAGAAATTAGCAAAAAATGGAGATGGGGTCGTAAACATTTCGTTAATACACCTTCTCAGGTAGGCTTTGCTCCTCTGCATTACGCCGCTTATCATAATCAAAGAGAAGCCCTGCAGCTTTTAATCGATAAGGGTGCCGACCTAACTTTAAAGGATAATGAAGGCTATTTACCTCTTCATTGGGCAGCTGAAAAAGGCCATCATGAGATCGTTCAATTACTTGTTCGACACAGGCCCTCTACCATTAATGCCAAAGGCCGATTGGATCGCACTCCTTTGCATCGTGCAGTTTTTTGTGGCAAAATGGAAACTGCCCATCTTCTTATTAAAAACGGCGCCCATATCAATGCACAAACTCATGAAAAAAATCATTGCCAAACGCCCCTCCATTTCGCTGTCTTACAAGGAAACATTAGCATGGTACTAGCATTAACACGTTATCCTGAACTTGACATCCTTCAGCAGGATATCCAAGGAAGAACGCCTTTGCATTATGCTATTGAAGAGGGATTAATCGATATTCTAGATATCTTGCTTAAGCATCCAAGTTGGCAAAAAGCAAAAGTTTCTACCCATGCTAAGCTCTTAGAGAGCCTTCTAAGCATAGTTCCTAAGCGGCAGGCTAAAGAAATTAAAGCTCAACTGCTTTTAAATTTTCCTAAGTAAACACTGATAGCTTCGACAAGTAATCAAAAAAAATTAACGAGCTTACATGCAAATTTCCCCCGACTTAGGTCATTCATCGCGTATCTTTCATCAATCATTACATACAGAAGCAGAAGGCAGCGTTAGCGTTGTCTCTGCTTGTTCAGATATTGAAGGCAATATAGCAGCTCCTTCTTTAGATCCTTTTCCACCCCCTATTTCATCTGCTAAAAAAAACACACAAGAGGAAAATCTTTTAACCCAGCGCCTAATAAGATATTTAGGTCGCGAAAAGGACCTATTAGGAGAAACCATTGCTCATCTTCATGCTGAAGTCTCTCTTTATACGTCCGAAGAAAAGAGCAAGCTTGCTAAGCTTTTGCCTACTCTTAAGCTACCCTGGTTGATGCTTAAAGAAGAGATAAAAAAGGAAATAATCGAGCAAGGAACGAACGGCAACACAGATCCGCGCTTACAGCCTTTTCGTATAGCTTTAGCTAATATTGAGGAAGCTTTAGATTCATCTACAACTATTTCATATAAAGAAAAGCTGCAAGCTCTACATGATTACTATACCTCTTTCCTACAACAACTCTTAGAAACTTCCACGGTAAATGAAAGAGAAGCTTTACTAGCATTAAAAGCCCAAGTCTGCGGAGATTCCATAGGCTTTCTTCTTCTTGATATAGACAAAGCGCGTGCTATGCTTTCTATCGATGAGTTAGGACTCCCTTGTCGCACGAATACTCATGGCAGGCATGCCGTCGCTTCTTTAGAAGGTCTACATTGCAAAGCCAATCCCACAGCTGCCGTAGTCTCGGATTATCTACAGCCTGCTCGGGAATATGCGGCTACCTCTTTAACCCAAGCCTTTTCTACAGAATCTTTAATTGCTGCGCCTACCTCTTTTTTAAAGATTTCCAATGTCTTAACCTTCAACTGGCAAGCTGCACCAGATCAGGAAGCTAGAAAAGCTTTTAATGAGCAATTGCACCAAGGTAAAACCTCCGAGCAAATTTTTAAAAGCCACCCAGAGCTTAAAGAAAAATTATGTAAAGCTACTTACTTAGAAGCACGTACCGTACAGATAGGCTATACCATCGGCCATTCTCCTAAAGCTACACGTCCTCAAGCTATCTTGCTAACAGATCTCATTAGCGTCTTAGAAATGTTTGATTTATTATGTGATGAAAGTTTATTAACTGCGCAGGAAGTTATTGAAAGCTGGCCCTCTCTTTTAGAAAAAGTGCATAAGTCCTATCCTTCTAATCCTGAAAAGCTTTTCCACACCTATAGAACTTGGATGGAACATTTACCCGATGAGAAACGGCTAGCCGAATTTTCCTCTAAGGGAGAGTTTAGCCTAAAATCTGAAGAGCAAGGCTTACGAACTTTTCGTGAGGATTATTTAAAAAGTAAAGATGAAAATAACTTGTGGCAGCTTTTAGCCTTGTTAAAATTACATCCTAAGCTAGCTTCAAAATCTTCTTTAGCCTCTTTAATTGACCTACCATTAGCTTTACGCTGGATCGCTAAACTTTTTCCAGAAAAATCTATAGGAGAGCTTTTTCGCCTTATCCCTCTTTTACTAAAGAAAATGGATAAAGAGAATTTTAGCAGTTTAGTCATCGCTAGCCTCTTCATCTTACCTAATGATGGCAAAGCTGATAATTACATCGTTGAACTCGAGTGGAAAGATCAAGAATTGAAACGCTTAAAGCTAGCTTGTATTGATAATGATCGGGCTTTTGAGCCTGCTATTATTCGGGCAGAAAAAGGACATGGCATCCATTTGAAATGCTTACCTTTATTGCTTAAAGGATGCATGAGCCAGTCGATCGCTCCTTCAGTCAAAGACCTTATTTTGAATTTAAACCCTCGGGATTTTTTGCTACAATGGATTAGGCAATTAGACCAGAGAAACCAGCAATATCAAAGGCTTATTCAGCAACACCAGCTGACTAAAGAAGATCTTGTAGACGAAGCGGCCGATCAAAAGCTAGATGTTCCGCTTTTATTACCTAAAGGGTTATTGTCTACGTTTTTTACGAAGTTGCAACTCATTCAAGGCAAGCTTAAGCAAGATCCGGTGACTCATTATGATCTTTTTCAAGCTTTAGAACCGACTGCCTTTGCCTGCTATCAAGTTTTAATGCAAAAGCATGCTAATCCTTTAGATGCACTGCTAACCTTACACCGCGAACGCACAAACGTCGAGACTCTTATAGGATCTTTTAACTTAAAAGCTGCAAGCCTTCAGGTAAACTTGGTACCTTTAGAAGAAGAAGCCAGCGATTTTGTAACAACTCTTAATTGGTCAGCCCCTATACCTACCTTGCTTAAGACCTTAAAAGCAGTCAGCAACCTTTCTTTCTGTCCCCCACTTCCTCTTTCCATAGTACAAAAGCAAAATTTTCTGTTGATGGCTATCCAACTAGGTAAAGCCTCCCTAGTCAAATTGGCACTGCAGTTAGGAGCCAAAGCCAACCAAGCCGATGAAGCCGGGCAAACGGCCTTGCATAAGCTAATGCGTACCTATGATTTACCCCACCTAGCAGAAGAGCAAATACTCATGATAGCTGATCTTTTGCTAGCTCAAGAAGCTATTAATCCTAATGCCGTGGATGATCAATATTCTCCTCCTCTTTTCTCTCTCATTAATCGTGCTTCCCATGCACCTACTCGTTTTTCCCTCTTATTAGCTAAGCTGGTTAACAAAGGAGTAAATTTAGATTATCCTGATTATCATCCGGACTCTTCGCATAAAGGAAGAACACCCTTAGAAAAAGCTATGGTTGAAAACAACCTGTTTGTATTTATCGAGCTAGCTAAAAAAGGGGCAGGCACTAAAACGCATCCGGCTAAAATTTTGGAGTTTGCTACAAAGCACGCAAAAGAATCAGAGCTAGGGCAAGCTTTGCAACTCTTAGAAGCTCAATTGCCAGCTTTTGCTTACTTACGTTCTCTTACCCTTTTTACTTTACCAGCAACTGGCCAAGGCTTTGAATGGGAAGGGGTTGATTCAGGTCCAGCTAAATTGCATCCTCTGGTCATGCAACAGCTTCCTTTAAATGCAGCTTTAGACTTTATTAAGCTTCCTCGCACTCCCGGTCGTAGTGCCGTCGTAGCAGTAAGCTACCTCCATCGTAAGCTGCATTTTAAACCCTCTCCTGAGATGGTAGGCAGGGAGTATGCAGTAGGATGCTTACATCGCTTGATTATTGGACATGGCACGCCTGAAACCGAGCTATTTAAATGTTATAATGCTCGTCATAATCCTTATCCTTTATTGGTTTCAGAAACAAGTGAAGGAAAAAATTTGGAGGAGGCCTTAAAAGCAGATAATACGCTCGCCAATTTAGATTTACATCGTCTACATAATATGATGCTCTTAGCCATGTTAGTCAACCCTGAGGATGGTAAACCGGATAATTATATTCTACAATCTTTTATCAATCATCAAGGCGAAGTGAAAGAGCAGGTGGTTTGCGTTGATAACGATCATGCCTTGATTCCTCCTTTTTCTGAAAAAAGAGAGCTGCAAGTCAAATGCATCCTATTTTGCTTAAATCAAATGCAGGAGCCTCTTCATCCTAAAACAAGAGAGCAGTTTTTACAAATCAAGCCTTTAGAATTGTTACACACTTGGTTAAGAAATTTAGATAAGCAACAGCAGCGTTATGCTAAACTCTTTACCGAGAAAGACCGTGAATTTGTCTATGCTTATAATAAGCAAAATCCTGTCATTTCTATCCTCCTACCTCCTAGAACAGTAGCAAAAATCTATCAAAAACTTACCCGTTTGCAACGGACTTTAGAAAACCTAGAAAACAATGTCACTTTAACTCCTTTAGAGCTTTTAGCCCGCTTAGAACCTCTTTTAGGAAAATATTACGAGCATCTTCTAAAAAATACTGGACTTTCCCCCTATGAACGCTTTTTAGAAGGGCCGGGGCAATTTTATGAAAAAAGTCCCTATGGCCTAGTGACCAGTAGTAATAGTCACTCACTTTTAAAATCTAGTAATATGCCTACTCAAGATTTAGTTAAGCAAGAAGAGCTTTATATCCCTAAGAGAGCACTAGAAGAGCTAAGAAATTTAACGAGTCAAAGCAATCCTAAGCACCTTCAATCGGTCGCTGCCGCCATACAAGAAGGAAATATCACCCCATTTCATGAGCTTTTGACCGACGACTTGCGTGAAGCTGCTCTAACATTCATAGATATTTCTCAGCAAAAGCAAGAGCTTGCTTTGCTTAAAGCCATGACCTCTTCGTCTTTTGAAACTCTATCTTTGAAGAATTGTCACGCTTTAAATGATGCTCTTTTAAAGAGCTTATTAGCAGCCTCCCCTTCTATTACTAAATTAGATGCTAGTCATTGTGCTGCTTTAAAATACCTATCTTTTCCTGAATTATCTTATTTAAGCTATCTTAACCTTTCTAACTGTACGCGTCTTTCTAAGCTTAGCTTAAAAGCTCCGAAGCTGCGCTTTCTTGCCTTAAAAGGTAATCAAGCTTTAACCTCCTTACAAGTAGAAGCGCCTCTTTTAGAGGAAATCGAACTAGAAGGCTGCACACGTCTTTCTGCCCACCAGATTAAAGCTTTAGCTAAAAAGTGCCCTCATCTTAAACATTTGACTCTAGATGGCTGTAATCTTTCTTCTTTGCCTTATTATAAGTTTATTTATCAGCAGCCCTTGCTTATTCGTTATGATTTAGAACGGTTTAATATAGAAAGAATGCAACAGCTTAAAGGCTTGCTCGATAATTCTCTTACCAAATGGATGGCTCAAGGCCTCTCCATGGAAGAGTTCAGTGCTTTAATGGAGGGGCTTAAAACCAATACCTCGCTTACTGAACTGCACCTCTTGGGCAATGAGATAGGCCCTGAAGGCGCTAGCGCTTTAGCTAAAAGCCTTGAAAACAATTCCTCGCTCATAAAGCTTGGCCTTAGTAGCAATAAGATAGGCCCTGAAGGCGCTAGCGCTTTAGCTAAAAGCCTTGAAAACAACTCCTCGCTCATAAAGCTTGGCCTTAGTAGCAATGAGATAGGCCCTGAAGGCGCTAGCACTTTAGCTAAAAGCCTTGAAAGTAACTCCTCGCTCACAGAGCTTGGCCTTAGTAGCAATAAGATAGGCCCTGAAGGCGCTAACGCTTTAGCTAAAAGCCTTGAAACCAATTCCTCGCTCATAAAGCTTGACCTTAGTAGCAATAAGATAGGCCCTGAAGGCGCTAGCACTTTAGCTAAAAGCCTTAAAAGCAATACCTCGCTTACTATGCTAGATCTTTCACGTAATGTGATATGCCATGAAGGTGCTAGCGCTTTAGCTAAAAGCCTTGAAACCAATTCCTCGCTTACTAAGCTAAAACTTCGTGTTAATTGGATAGGCCTTAAAGGCGCTAGCGCTTTAGCTAAAAGCCTTAAAAGCAATACCTCGCTTACTATGCTAGATCTTTCACGTAATGTGATAGGCCCTGAAAGTGCTAGCGCTTTAGCTAAAAGCCTTGAAACCAATTCCTCACTTACTGAACTGCACCTCGGGAATAATAAGATAGGCCCTGAAGGCGCTAGCGCTTTAGCTAAAAGCCTTGAAACCAATTCCTCGCTCATAAAGCTTGACCTTAGTAGCAATAAGATAGGCCCTGAAGGCGCTAGCGCTTTAGCTAAAAGCCTTAAAACCAATTCCTCGCTTACTGAACTGCGCCTCTGGGACAATGAGATAGGCCCTGAAGGCGCTAGCGCTTTAGCTAAAAGCCTTGAAACCAATTCCTCTCTTACTATGCTAGATCTTTCACTTAATGTGATAGGCCCTGAAGGTGCTAGCGCTTTAGCTAAAAGCCTTGAAAATAATTCATCGCTTACTGGGCTGGGCTTTAGCTATAATGCGATAGGCCCTGAAGGTGCTAGTGCTTTAGGTGAAAGCCTTAAAGCCAATACCTCGCTTACTGAGCTAAAACTTATTCGTAATCGGATAGGCCCTGAAGGCGCTAGCGCTTTAGCTAAAAGCCTTGAAACCAATTCCTCGCTCATAAAGCTTGACCTTAGTAGCAATAAGATAGGCCCTGAAGGCGCTAGCGCTTTAGCTAAAAGCCTTAAAACCAATTCCTCACTTACTGAACTGTACCTCGGGGATAATAAGATAGGCCTTGAAGGCGCCAGTGATTTAACTAAAAGCCTTAAAACCAATACCTCGCTTACTACATTAAACCTTATTGGCAATTGGATGGGTCCTGAAAGCGGCAGCCTTTTAGCTAAAAGCCTTGAAACCAACACCTCGCTTAATGTGTTAAATGAGCTAAAAATTAAAAGCATTTCCTCGCTTACTGAGCTATACCGTGCCTGGAATCCAATAGGCAATAAGGAAATTTTAATCTCTATTAATGATTTGTTACAAAGAAATGAGCAAAAACAGGCGGAAAGACAAAAATTTTCAGTTACTCCTATGATAAAAAAAATAAGCTCTCAACACGTTAAGAAGGAAACAGAACATGATGTAATCTATCTGGACCAGACTAAACCCTCTTCCTCCATGGAAAATTCTCTTCCAATTGAAAAAATAAATCTCACCCCTCTTTCTGCCGATTCTATTCACCATCTTGCTTTGCAACTTTGGAACGTGCTTAATGACTATTTTGCGTCATCCATCTTTCAAGAAGCAGATGAAGAAACTAAGCGTACAACAGCTCATTTTCAAATTCAGTTATTAGATCTGCAGCATTGTGATTATTCTTTCTTTAGCCAACAAAAGTTTCAGCAAGCCCAAGATTATTTAATTACTATTTCCGATTACTTAGCCGATAAGGGAATTATTTTTCAGAACCAAATTTTTAATGAGCAAAAAGAAATTCAAGAATGAAAGTATAGATTGGTTTGCTGCTAAGAAAACAAATCTATAAAGAATGATAAGAAAACTACCAAATTAAAGAATTTATATGCAGCTTTCTCCCCCCTTAGGTCGTTCATCGCGTATTTATCATCAATCATTACATACAGAAGCAGAAGGCAGCGTTAGCGTTGTCTCTGCTTGTTCAAATATTGAAGAGAATAGAACAGAGCCTTCTTTAGATCCTTTTTCACCCCCTATTTCATCTGCTAAAAAAAGCGCACAAGAGGAAAATCTTTTAACCCAGCGCCTAATTATTTGAGAGGATTACTAGGCAAGGTGTTTATCAAATAATTCTCATCAAAACACCCTGCCTATTAGCTACATCTGCTCCTCTTAAGCATTTACTGCCCTAAAGGGATTCGCTATATAGCCAAAAACTTCTATCTTCTGCTAGCCACCCACCTACTCGCTTTTAATTTCATCTGTTATTTTTATCAATAAAGCAAACAGGTAGAGAAGAATATAAAGATTGACTTCTAGCCGAGTAGGCTAGACTAAAAAAATAAAAAGGAGCCGGTAGGCTCCTTTGGGAAATAGTAAAATCTGTAAAAGGATAAGATTAACGTTTAGAGAACTGGAATCTCTTACGGGCTTTTGCATGGCCGTATTTTTTACGTTCTTTCTTACGCGCATCTCGTGTTAAAAATCCTTGGGATTTAAAATCTTGATGTAAGCCCTCTTCAATGAGCAATAGAGCACGAGCAACGCCTAGACGAGAAGCAATTACTTGACCTTCCACGCCTCCTCCTTTTACGCGAATAATCATATCATGGCGACCATTACCATTCAGCTTTTCAAAGGGCGCCAAAATCGTACGTCGTTGGATTTCTAAAGGAAAATATTCCTCAAAAGTACGGCCATTAATGTCGATATTGCCAGAACCTGGCCTAATCCTGACTGAAGATACGGCTGTTTTACGACGACCGGTTGCTACAAATTCTTCCATAGTGTCTACTTATCTTAAATGTTTGCTTTGATTGGTTTTTGAGCTTCTAGATTATGTTCTTTTCCGGTCGCATAGACGCGTAAACGCTTAAGCTGCGCGTTAGCTAGACGGGAATGCGGCATCATGCCTTTCACAGCATGCTCAATGATATATTCAGGCTTACGAGCTTTCATGACACGATAGGGTGTTCGACGAAGGCCACTCATATATCCTGTATAGGAAATATACTCTTTTTGAGCTTCTTTGTTACCAGTCACCCGAATTTTATCAGCATTCAGAACGATAACACCGTCCCCTGCATCAGAATAAGTAGTAAAGGAGGGCTTATGCTTACCTCTAAGTATTTTAGCAATCTCGGCAGCAAAGCGTCCTAGAGTTTTACCTGTAGCATCTAGAATAAACCATGTGGGCCGGCTATCTTCTTTACGATGCATGATTGTCTTATTTGTATATTGAGTCATGTTTAGAACCTAAAAATTCTATGTTTATTCAGAATGAAGGTACATATTACCTATTATCTGCCATTTTTGCCAATGTTTTTATTCATCTTTGTAAGTTTATTCCACAAAACTTCTTTAGGTTTTAAGCCATATCCTCACTTCAGCAGGATGAAAACTTGAAAAAAGATCTTGTTTGCCCTACAATAGCCCCTTCTTTTCTTAAAAACAGGTAAGTGGATTTATTATGCGTAAACTTCAAAGCTTTTTCGTGAGAACCTATGGATGTCAAATGAATGAACTTGACTCAGAAATTATGGTAGGCCTCCTTGAAGGGCGTGGCCTTGTGCGCACGGAAGATGAAAATCAGGCAGATCTATTACTCTTTAACACCTGTTCGATCAGAGATTTAGCAGAAAGGAAAGTCATGGGGAAGCTAGGAAAATTAGGACATTCTCTGCAAAATAACCCTATCATTGGTGTCACCGGCTGCATGGCCAACGCTAAAAAAGAGTCTCTTTTTCAAAAACTTCCTCATATTGACTTTGTGCTCGGTACGAATAATATTCATGAACTCAATCATGTGCTGGACGAAGTCTTAGCTAGTGATAAGCAAATCGTGCGCACTGATGAGCAATTTCAATTTGAACTAGATTATCTAAGTGCCAAACGGGACGATAAAGTTAAAGCTTACATTTCAATTATCCGGGGGTGTGATAAATTTTGCACCTATTGTGTGGTCCCTTATACCCGCGGCCCTGAAGTTTCACGCTCACCGGAGAACATTTTAGAGGAATGCCGCCAATTAGTAAGTAAAGGATATAAGGAACTTATCCTTTTAGGCCAAAATGTTAATAGCTATGGAAAAGACCAGCCAGAATGGCAGTGCCGCTTTCACGATTTACTTTATCAAATAGATAAAATTCCAGGTCTGCAACGTGTACGTTTCATGACAAGCCATCCTGTGGATATCACTAAAGAGTTGATGGAAGCTATTCGGGATCTGAAAACACTTTGCGAGTTTGTGCATTTCCCTATGCAAGCAGGTTCTAACCGCATCCTAAAAAAAATGCATCGGATTTACACAATTGAGCAATATCTTGAGAAAGTCCACATGCTGCGAGAGATTGTACCCCATGTCACTCTAGGCACAGATATTATTGTAGGCTTTCCTACAGAAACAGCGGAAGATTTTCAGCAAACTTATGATTTAATGAAACAAATTGAGTTTTCGGTGGCTTTTCTTTTTTCTTATAGCCCAAGAAAAGGAACGCCGGCAATGCGATGGAAAGATGATATTAGCGAAGAAGTCAAGCAAGAACGCTTACAGCAACTTCTCAAATTGCATGATGAGATAGCAGCTAAACAAAGACAACGACTGCTAAATACAGAAGTCGAGGTATTGGTGGAAAAGCATAGTTCCAAAGATAAGGCTTTATTGAAAGGGCGTACGCGTTGTTGGAAAAACGTAGTTTTTGCTGGTAACGAAGCTCTGATTGGCAGCCTACAAAAAGTACGTATTCACGGATTCAATCATCAAACTTTAATGGGTACACTGATTGCTAGCCTAGAAGATAATCTTACCAATTTTTCTAAAGCTACTGAAATTAACAAGTTGCGAATAGTCTAATTCTAACACTTTCCTCTTCATCCAGATTTAAAGGATTAGAGGGTTTGTCTAGTAATCTCTCTATGTTTAGAGACAATTTCTTTGGATTAGTTTTTAAGCAACTCTTGCTGTAGCCAGGCAACTTAATAAGGCTACCCCTCTAAAATAGGAGGCTACCGATAAAAAGTTAACCTCTTTTTCAAACCTAACATTCTAATTTTAGAGGTAAAACGCCGTGTCATAAAAGCCTCTCAAATTGATCTTCATTAAGGATCGTGATGTTAAGCTTTTGAGCCTTTTCTAGCTTAGAACCGGCACTCTCTCCCGCTAAGACATAATTAGTTTTTTTACTTACACTATCTGTCACTTTTCCACCCCTTTCTTTAATGATGTAGGCAGCTTCGTGACGCGAATATTTTTCTAAGGTGCCTGTTAAGACAAATGTTTTTCCATTAAATACATGTCCTTTAAAAGCAGCAGATTGCATCGGCTGCAGCTCTAGACCATTAGCTAGAAGCTTTTCTATTTCTAGGCGATTTTTAGAATCATTAAAATACTCAACAACAGCAGCAGCAACTTTTTCTCCCACTCCTTCTATTTTTAATAGATCCTCAGCAGACATATGCATAAGATGATAGATATCTCCTGCTCTAATAGCTAAAGCCTCAGCAGTGCCACTCCCTACATATTTGATACCTAAGGCCATGATGAAGCGCGCTAAGCTTACCTTACGCGCTTTTTCAATACTTGTTAAAAGATTGTGGATAGATTTGGCTTTAAAATTATCCAGCTGAGAAAGCTGCTCGGCGGTTAAGCAAAAAATGTCGGAAGGATTACGGACAAATCCTTTATTAAACAGCTGCTCAACCACCTTTTCTCCCAGATTTTCAATATCTAGGGCTTCCTTGCCGGCAAAGTAAATGAGCTTTTTTAATTGTTGCTCCGCACATTGAGAGGTGTTAGGGCATCGTACAGCTACCTCTCCATCTACATAAACAACTTTACTTCCACAACTAGGACAGGAAGAGGGCATTGACCAGGGAAAGGCCCCTTCTACACGCTTAGATAAATCAATCTTTACTACCTTAGGGATAACATCGCCTCCCTTTTCAATAATAGCAAGATCTCCAACACGGATGTCTTTACGTTTGACTTCTTCTTGATTATGCAACGTAGCGCGGGCAATCGTGCTTCCAGCTAAAAAAACAGGCTCTAGCTCAGCTACAGGCGTTAAAACTCCTGTGCGGCCGACTTGTACAGTAATAGCATGGATACGTGTAGCTACTTGCTCAGCTGCAAATTTATAGGCAATGGCCCAGCGAGGATTTTTGTCGGTACTTCCTAAAAAGTCCCATTCGCGAAGGGAATCTAATTTAATGACCACCCCATCAATATCAAAGGGAAGCTGTTTACGTAAAGCCTGGACCTTTTCTGTATAATCCCAGATCTCTTCAATATTATGGCATTTAGCATAGGCGTATAGGGCAGGTAGACCCAATTCTTTTATATAATGATGGAGCTCATATTGGCTGGTTAAGCCATGAAGATGAGCGTTAGCAATGCCATAAAATACAATGTCCAATTTTCTTCTAGAAGACTCACGTGGATCCAACAATTTTAAGGAACCGGCAGCTGCATTACGTGGATTAGCCCATATAGGCTCTCCCGCTTTTACACGTTCCTCATTTAAACGCCTAAAAGCTTGATGAGGCATAAATACTTCACCTCGCACTTCCAATACGTCGGGGATGTTCTCTCCATACAAACGCAAAGGCAAACGAGCAATCGTTCTAATATTATTGGTAATCACCTCTCCTTTACGCCCATCTCCCCGCGTTAAACCACGCACAAAGACACCTTTTTCATAACGCACCGATACAGCAATGCCATCCATTTTCAGCTCAGTGCAAAAAGCTGAGTCCTGCTCACCTAACAGCTTTTGAATGCGTTTAATAAAATCCACGATTTCATCTTTGCTGTAGGTATTAGCTAAAGAAAGCATAGGAATTTCATGAGTAGCTGTCTCGAATCCTCCGCTAAGCATTTCTCCCACACGCTGTGTAGGAGAACTAGGAGTCACCCATTCAGGATGAAGGCGCTCAGCTTCTTCCAATTCTTTTAACAATAAATCAAATTCTTCATCGGAAATGACTGGATTATGCTCAATATAGTAATGTCTATTATGCTGCCAAATCTCTTTGCACAGCTCTTCGTATTCATGCTTATTCATGTAAAAACTACCAAAAAGTAACTCTTAAGATCATGGTGGATAAAGGAGCAAGATGGATTTTTAAGGCAGAGGCTTTTCCTTGAAAATCTGTCAGGATCTCGGGATAGAAATTAAGTTTTCCAGAGCCGCCATACTTTACATCATCCGTATTAAAAACCTCTTTCACCGAAGCTAAGTTTTTTAAATTTACTCTATAGTCAGAGTAATAATTAGGTGTGAAATTATGTACGCAAAGCAGAATATCATGCAAGCTTTTACGAAGATAGCAAATCACACTATTGTGGCGATCTTCAAAATCTACCCATTCAAAGCCTGCCGGATCATTATCTCTTTCCCATAGACTGCGATTTTGTAAGTAAAAGTGATTGAGATCTCTGTTCATCTCTTTTAAGCCTTGATGAAGAGGAAATTGCAGCAATGGCCATTCAATTTGCCCTGTACTAGACCATTCATTCCACTGGCCAATCTCACCTCCCATGAAAAGCAATTTTTTGCCTGGCTGACACATCATGTAACTCAGTAATAAGCGTAAATTAGCAAACTGCTGCCACATGTCCCCTGGCATTTTACTTAGCAGGCTTCTCTTTCCATGGACCACCTCATCGTGCGATAAAACTAAAATAAATTTTTCGCTGAAAGCATAGAGCAGTCCAAAAGTCAGATTATGATGATGATGGCGACGATAAATAGAATCTTTAGCCATATAATCTAAGGTATCATTCATCCATCCCATATTCCATTTTATATCGAAGCCTAAGCCTCCATATTCTACAGGATGAGTAACTTTTGGAAAGGAGGTGGACTCCTCAGCAATCATTAGCACACCTGGATGGTTCTTATGGACGATGGAATTAAGATGTTTCATAAATTCAATCGCTTCTAAATTTTCATTTCCGCCAAACTGATTGGCAATCCACTGTCCCTCTTCACGACCATAGTCAAGGTAGAGCATAGACGCTACGGCGTCTACTCTTAAGCCATCCACGTGCATCTTATCAAACCAGAAAAGAGCATTAGCAATCAGAAAGTTTACAACTTCCTTGCGTCCAAAGTTAAAGATGTAGGTATTCCAATGGGGATGATAGCCTTGTTTGTAATCTTCATGCTCATAAAGAGCTGTACCATCAAACCGTCCTAAAGAAAAATTATCTATAGGAAAATGCCCTGGCACCCAATCTAAGATAACGCCAATATCATTTTCGTGCATATGGTTGACAAACCATTGGAAATCTTCAGGGCTTCCAAAGCGACTAGTGACTGCATAATATCCTGATACTTGATACCCCCACGATTCATCTAATGGATGCTCTTGGATAGGAAGAAGCTCCACATGCGTATAGCCCATCTCAAGGCAATAAGCTGCAAGCTCTGGGGCTATCTCCCGATAATCCATAAAACGCCAGCCCTCTTTTTTCTTCCAGGAGCCCAAATGGACTTCGTAGATATGAATAGGTTTAGGCTGAGCAGCCTCTGCCTGACGTTTCTCCATCCATTTAGCATCTTCCCATATAAATTTATCTACATTGGCTATAATGGAAGCGTTAGCGGGCCGCATTTCACCGCAGAGAGCCATAGGATCCGCTTTGAGATGTAAATCCTCTCCTTGAGAGCGGATTTCAAACTTATACTTTAAACCCTCTTTTAATCCGGGCACAAATAATTCCCATATACCCGAGCTTCCTAAAGAACGCATAGGATTAAAGCGGCCATCCCAATGGTTAAAATCCCCTACCACCGCTACACTTTTGGCATTAGGAGCCCACACGCAAAAACGAACACCTTCCATCCCCTGATGGTTAACAAACCTCCCTCCCATCATATTGTAAAGCTGATAATGCACTCCTCTACTAAAAAGATAGAGATCTAAATCGCCAAGCGAGGGAAAAAAGGAATAAGGGTCATAGTCTAATAGGCCATTATGATGGTAAACTTTGTAATCTCTAAAAGAAGTGTTGGCAGAAACTCGATATTCAAAGAGCCCAGCTGGATGGACACATTTAGCTTTAACAATTTTATTAAATAGTTGTAAATAAGCTTCGCTTGCGCCCGGCCGCCATAAACGTACAACTTTTTGCCCTCGCTTATTTTTATGCAAGCCTAAATAATGATGAGGATTGTATTCGTCAAAATGCATAAAAGCCTTTAAAAAATGGATCTGTTTATGTGCTGCTATTGTCATAAGAAATGCTCAAATAAAAAATTGCATCATATAAATTTCTTATTTCGTTTGCAAATGAGAAAACAGAATAAATTTCCTACTTAAACTTTTTATGCTGCCATTTGCATTCCCTTTTCATTTTTCTCTCTTTATTCCTTTGCAGTATCACACCTGCCCATTCACCTTTAAAAGCTCTTTTTCAAAATCAATTTATAAGCCAAAAAAAATTTTAAAAAGCTTTCTTTTCAAAAAATTTATCGTTTGTTCAAAGAAGGTTGCGATTAATCCAATGAGCAGCTTTAAACATTAGTCTACCTACATGCTACCTTGGTAATTGCCCATCTATCCTTCTTTGTCTTAGCCTTTGATAATGGTAGCAACAGGCTTTTCCTAAAGGGCTTAAATCGCCCAATAAGAAACTATTTTACCCTTCTGATTTTGCTCTAAAGTAAATTTTAACATCTTCTCCTTCATGTTCTGAAAAATTAATAAGTTAGCTACTCTCTATATCTCCATCCCTTCCTTCTTAAAATCACCTAACGCAATCTGCTCTATACTAATTACTTAGATAAATATTAGGCATATTCAGAAAACAAGCTTATCTCATCGATTACCCTGCAATTTAATGTCCACCTCTTCTGCTAAACGTTGTGTTGAACCTTTAATTTTTTAACTCATTGATGGTTAGATGCCAAGTAATAGGCCAAGTTTACTCTCTTAATGATACGAACTTTTGCTCCTCTTTTCGTCGATAGTGGCAGAGTTTCTTTTTTTTTAAGATTTGCAAGATTTGATCTTGCCTTTCCTATTTTATTTCTTGCCTGTGTCCACGAAGGACTTAGTTCAGTCTAGGAAAGAGCGATAGGTAAATCTTATAGCTTTTTCGAAAATGCAAGCCTCCTAAATCAAAACGAAAAGATTAGCTAACGAGACTGAGGCTACTCTTCCTCTCTAATCACCCTAACACCATTGCTTTTATCTTTCTGTTATCGGTAACCAATAACACGCTTTTTTCCATATTGGCATAGGAATTGCAAGAAAACAATGAGTTTAAGAACAGCTAATAATTTAGGGAGAGTAAGATTATGCAACCAGATTATGCTTCAAAAGCTAAACAAGATTTAACAAACCAATTGAGGGTTTTTACTCCTGTAATGAATGATCGTGCAGGAGAAAGCTTGCCTTCTACTTCTCTACCCGAGCAGGTAATAGAAGCTAAAGTTATCATGATTGGCGAAACTCATGGAGAAGCAGCGGAAGAGATTGGTAAGCTCGTAAATGCTTTAGCTTCTCAATACTTGAGTGAAAAAGAGGGGAAAATTAAGCTTTTAGTAGAAGGTGATGTAGAAAAAAGAGCAAAATACATTGCCTCATTACCCAGTGCCTATCGAGACCATATCCAAATTTCATCATGGGATACAGATCTATCCAAAGAAGTACTAAACTCTTTCTTCAATCAGGTTGTTAGTCGTTTTCATGCAAATGTTTGCCAAGCCTTTATGAACTATTTATCCAACCCTTCTACAGAAAACAGAAAAACAATAATGGATATTTTGCGGCGTTTAACATTTGCCCAGATACCAGGATGGATGGAAAAAGAGAGCCCTCCATCATTACGTCCAAGTATAGAAGGGTACTTAGATGATTTAAAGCCCCATCTAATAGATCTTCAATCTCACGCTGATCAAAAAGAAGAAACTCTAGGCTTTTTATCATCTTTGAACTTTTATTTAGAAACCTTTTATAGAATGGTAAAAGAGATAACGATACAAGCGACTCCTCAACGCAACATGAAAATGGTGGAAAATATTCAGACAAGTCTAAGCTCTGCTGACAAAGTCATAGTTATTGCAGGAAAAAGTCATCTTTTCGGCCCTGATACTTTTTCCGAAAGAGAAAGGCTTTCTATCAAGGAGGGTATCCAAATTATGGAGGAAAGTTTGTCACAACAACAGACTTCCTACATAATCCTTAATGCACCTTCTCCATTTGATACTACTGCGGAAACAGACGATCTTATTAAACCCCAATCTATTCCTCCAGAATGGCTAGAGGAACCTATAGTGTCCGAGAAAGGGAAGCAAAAGGAGCAAGAGAAGGATGAACCCAAGCCTCAACCCAGCAGTGTTTCTGGTGCATCTAGCCCTTCGCTATCTCCGACAGGTGATGTATCTTGGAGAGAAAAATTGCAGGCTAGCAAAGCTAAAGCTTCAGCAACAAGCAGTCAAGATGCAATCCGCCAAGCCTTAAAATTTAATATTGAAAAATTAAAAACGGTAAATGATAGAGAATCTCTTGCTTTACAATTTAAAGGAAGTTTTAAGGCAATATGGGGGGAGATAATGAGGAAACATTCTATAGCAATGGAAGATGATGTTATATTGGCTGATCTCCTAACAATTACTGTAGAAAAATTGATTGAATTGAAAAGTAGTTAAGCTCTTTAAGATGGGGAAAGGAAAAACTAAAGTAAACCTTTCTAATAACATTTTTATTTCACTCGTTTAGATTTTAGCAGTCTAAAATCTTTGAAAAAGAAACGCCTAAGAGGTACAAAACATGTGGAAAGGAGGAGAGAAGATTAAGGATGAATTTTTTATATCTTTGTTTGTTTTTTTATACCCATAAGTTTAAAGCCTGCTTTACGAGCCCTTGACATTTTTAAACCAATCGCGCCGCAATTGCTTTTAACTGTTTCCTTGGTATGTCCATTGCGGCTCTATTACCTAAAAAGATGGCCTTTTATATGAATGCTTTTTATAGCTAAGGTGCTCATCCACTTCCTTTAGGAGCATTTGCTCCAGCATTTTGCCAATGAGGTGTTGGGACATAAACTTTTTTGCCTAAGTTGCCAACGTTTTTACGTTTAGCAGACTCGAAGTTTTAATTAAATTCCTGAAGAGATTGTCATTGCCTCTCTTTACGCGTATAAACTATTAGCTGTTGCCGAACTTCGCTTGCAGCTTGATTTGCTTTTGAAGGTAAGATAAAAAGCTTACTTTCCTCCTCATTTATTAACACATTTTTTTGGCAGACTTACCAACCACGCACACATCTCCTGGAGAAATGAAGCAACCTTGTTTCTTAAGCTCTTTAGATACTCTTAATTGCTCAGGAGCAGGCTTTTGAAAGACAAAAATCAATATATCCTTTTCAATGAACTTATCTACTCTTTTTTATAGGGCTTTTTTTACGCGTTATCGTCTGGAAGGGCAGCTTCTCCACCTATTTCATTTGCCAAACCAAAAAATCTTAAAGCCTCATCGGGTCTAAGATCACCATGTTCCAAGGAGCTCAACAATTCATCCACTTTTCTCCATTGATGGTCAGCTTTAGACATACGAAAATAGTCTTCTTTGTAAGTTTCACCCACAGGCTCAATCATTTTAAAATACTGTTGATAAAGACTTTTCCATAAAATCTCTTCCTCGGCCAAATTTTTCCATTGATGGCATGTCAGTTCAACTTCAAGGAGATCGGAAGCTTGCAAAAAAGAAAAAATATGTAATAGCAACTCATCCGGAAGCTGCTCTATAGAGCTAACAGCAAGCTGAGTGGGAGAAGAAGAAGCCACATTTTTATTGTTATCATTATTTGTTAATGTATTTACCATCTCATTTCCTTAATTAATATATTTTAAAGCTCTCAAACAATTTATCTATTTTTCTCCAGTGATGGTTAGCTTCAGATAAAGGTGCTCATCCACTTCCTTTCGGAGCATTTTCTCCAACATTTTGCCAATGAGTCGTTGGGACATAAACTTTTTTGCATAAGTTGTCAACGTTTTTACGTTTAGCAGACTCGAAGTTTTAATTAAATTCTTGAAGAGATTGGCATAGTCTCTGTTTCTATGCGTATAAACTATTAGCTGTTGCCAAACTTCGCTTGCAGCTTGATTTGCTTTTGAAGGTAAGAT
>NZ_JRXI01000125.1:0-11224 GCF_000813645.1 Neochlamydia sp. TUME1
AAAAGCTTACTTTCCTCATCATTAATTAACACATTTTTTTGGCAGACTTACCAACCGCACGCACATCCCTGGAGAAATGAAGCAACCTTGTTTCTTAAGCTCTTTAGATACTCTTAATTGCTCAGGAGCAGGCTTTTGAAAAGCAAAAATCAATACATCCTTTTCAATGAACTTATCTACTCTTTTTTATAGGGCTTTTTTTACGCGTTATCCTCTGAAAAGGCTTCTTCTCCACCTATTTCATTTGCCCAACCAAAAAATCTTAAAGCCTCATCGGGTTGAAGATCACCATGTTCCAAGGAGCTCAACAATTCATCCACTTTTCTCCAATCATGGTCAGCTTCAGACATACGAAAATAGTCTTCTTTGTAAGTTTCACCCACCAGCTCACTAACTTTAAAATACCGTTGATAAAGACTTTTCCATAAAATCTCTTCCTCGGCCAAATTTTTCCATTGATGGCATGTCAATTCAACTTCAAGGAGGTCGGAAGCTTGCAAAAAAGAAAAAATATGTAATAGCAACTCATCCGGAAGCTGCTCTATAGAGCTAACAGCAAGCTGAGTGGGAAAAGAAGAAACCGCATTTTTATTGTTATCATTATTTGCTAATGTATTTACCATCTCATTTCCTTAATTAAACCAATTAATATTTATGATTTTTGTTTTTAAAGCAAGCTTTTTTTTGTTTAATAATCATATAAATGCATCAATTTAGTGAGCGGTCACAAAACAGGATATAAATGGTTCTGCCGATAATAAAAGTTATGGGTTACCTAGTATGATACATATAGAGCAACTGTCAAAAAACCTGCAATAGATTTTCCTTGGCCATAAAGAGTTCTAATGCAGCAGTATAACACTTTCCTCTTACATACCATAACTACGTTTCTTAAACCTTCTGCTGCAACGCTATTGGCCTTAGCAATCACAGGATTCTTTAAATAAGCGCGAAAATATTAATCTCCTTAGAAGTAAGGCAAAATCCTCTCCACTTTTTACTGCTACCCAGTACTTAAGCTCTTGCAATCTGCAAGATATGCCATTTAAGATCACCCTTACTATCGTCCAAGTAAACTGGCTGATTTATCTTCTTTCTTAGGGTATGTTTAATCCCTAATAAGCTTTTGCCAATTGTCATATCCAACTTTTTAAGCGTTATGGATCGTCTAAAGATACATTAGAATGTTCTAATTGCCTCTAATGTTACGGATAGAAGAGCTAAACAGTATTAAAGTTCTTCTTTTATGCTATGCAGAGAGGTTTATTGGCTGGCAAGCTTATTTTTATCTTTTATGCTTTTATGAACAACTTTTTTAAGGATTTTTCAAAAAGAAAAGAACTTAATTGCAGAAGGAAATTTTAACTAGCCAAAGTGAATAGCCCTAGAAATTTCAGGCACGCTAAAGTCAAGTAAGACTCACTTGCATTTCCTTAATTAAAAAGCTAATTATCCTAAAAGAGAAGTAAAAAATAATTTATCAATGCTGAAAATTATCAAAGGTATAAACTTTTCCCTTACTTATCTGAATAGGCTTTTCCACTAGCTGAAATTGTCCATTTAGACGGTAACGCTTGACATTTTTAGGAAAATGAAACTGTACAAGTTCATCACTTTCAGCATGAAAAATCATACGCCGCATAAAATGCTTGGTCCATTCTAGATCTAGCAGGCCCAAGGAAGTACACTGAATATGAAGGAAACGTCCACAATGAAATTGTGCAGGAAGAGAGGGTAAAACAAAAATTTCATTAAGTTGGGTGCGGATAAACAAGGATCGAATGATGCGTGCCCCCTCGGTCAGCAAAATAAGAGGTGATAAAGTAGGTGGGGCAGCATCTAAAGCAAATCCTTGATATTGTTCGTCGTTCAAGCGGGGAGAAAGAATACCTTCAAAGGCTACTTTAAATAAATTGATAAAAGCATCATAAACATCTTCTTTAGAAGCTGAGAGGCAATCTTTAAAAAGAGCTGCTGTCCCTACATAGGCAACCTTTGAAGGTGAAGTTAAAAGCTGCCCTAAACGTAGCCAGATGGGAAAGATTTCTGTTAAATTTTCTCTTATCGCCACCCTCTCCCAATCTTGATTTTTATGGTTACCTAACGATAAACGCTCTGCTGAAAAAAAGGAGCCCACCTCGTGATTTAAAATCAACTGCTCGGGTTTCCAAGCTGTCAATCCTTTATCAATGTAAAGAGCAAATTGTTTAGGTTGTTGGGTTGTAAGAATACGATAACGAAAATAAGCGTGTAGATCAAAGCCCCATACATCAATAGCTCCTTTTTCCAGATCAAGCTGTACCGTGAATTCTTTCACAGGTCCCTTCACAGGCACAGGAGTTTCTTGGATTAATTTAGGAACAGCGTAAGAGAGATCATATACACGTAAAAGGGCTGGAAATATTTGAAAACGCAACAGGGAGCCTGGCAACACACAATAGGTTCCTGCTGTATGCGAAAAAGGGCGGAGCCGTTCGGCAATTGTGATATGCATAGGGTTATCCGCAACTGGCCTGTCTGCAACTCAAACGCCCAATCAGACCATCAGGAGTATTAGCTATTAATTCTACTTCTAGGATCGCGTTTGGCGCATGGTCTGATCGAGGCACCCAAACCATCAAAAAATTTTCCGTATGGCCGCAAATTTCTCCAGGGCGTGAGGGATCGATATTTTCAGTCAAAATTTTCATGCGACGGCCGATAAATTGCTCTCGCAGCTCAAAGCTTATTTGCTCAGCAGTCCGTAGGACTTCATGCTTTCTCTTTTTGATAATTTCTTGAGGAATTTTATTAGGCATAAGAGCAGCTCTTGTACGAGCTCTCTCGCTATAGGGAAACATATGGACTTTAGCAAATTTTACTTGTTTCATAACCTCTAAGGTCTCAGCAAAATCACTGTCTGTTTCACCTGGAAAGCCTACAATCACGTCTGTGGTAAATGTAAAGTCAGCGCTTGCACTCTTTAGCCTTTCTACCGTATTAAGGAAAATTTGTCGGGTGTATTTGCGGTTCATACGTTTTAAAATCACATTTGAACCGGCTTGAAGAACGATATGCATAGAATGACAGGTATGCATCCCATTCAAGATCGCATCCGCAAGATCATCATCAACTTCGTCAGGATCAATCGAAGAAACTCTCAAACGCTCAAGCCCTGGCAGCCTATCTACTGCGCGCACTAAATCAGCTAAGCGATCAGGTTTTTCATTTTCAGGTTTGGCACCATCAAAATCACCAATATTAATTCCCGTTAAGACAATTTCTTTATATCCATTAGCAATTAATCCTTTCGCTTCTTTAACTATCTCATCTAAAGAGCGAGAACGCGAGCGACCACGCACATAAGGAATGATGCAATAGGTACAAAAAGAATTACAGCCGTCCTGTACTTTGACAAAAGCACGGGTATGAGCCTCAAAGCGTTTAATAGAAAATTCAGGCAACTCTGCAGCAGGAAAAACAGATTCTAAAAGCTTTTCTTTATCTTTATTAGGAACCACATGAGTGACTCCTTGCAGGGATCCTACTAACTCAGGTTGTCTTTCTGCAAAACACCCTGTGATGATAAGCTTACTGCCAGGGTTATCTCTAGCCACCTGTCGAATTTCATGCCGGCTACTAGAATCAGCGGACTCAGTGACCGTACAGGTGTTAATAATACAGATCTCTGCTTGCTCATGCTTTGCAGCTTCTGAATATCCCATCGCCTGCAATTGATCATGATAAGCTTGAGACTCATACTGATTAGTTCTGCACCCTAACGTGACAATCTTGAATTTTTTTTCTACCATGCAAAGTATAATAAACGAAAAATAGATATAAAATAAAGCAGATAGAAGTGAAAAATTAGATCCCCTAAAAAAGAAGGAAGAGACTATTGAATTCTTCAATAGGTAGACTTGCCTTTCTACTTTTTCAAGGAGTATCCCATAAGTTTTTATGGTTCTGCCTTAAAGAAATATAGCGGCCACGCCCTATAATGAGATGATCATTGATAGCTATATCGACCAGACGTGCAGCTTGGATGAGAGATTGAGTTACCTCAAGATCTTCTGGAGAAGGAGTAGGATCGCCACTAGGATGATTATGCACTAAGATTAAACTGGCAGCTTGATGACGGATCACAGGATGAAAAACATCTCTAGGATGAATAGGGGCATGCGAGAGAGTTCCTAAGGCTACAAGATGATGAGAGAGCACATAACCTTTTCTATCCTGTAAGATAACCACAATATGCTCAACTTTGGCATATTCTAATTCATCTTTAATGTAGTTATAAGCGTGCAAGGGTGTAACAATTCTAAATCTTTGGTCAATCGCCTGTTTTGAGGCTCGTAAACCTAAATTTAAGGCGGCTTTTAATTGAATAGCTTTAGCAAGTCCTAAGCCTTTGATTTGCTGGAGTTCTTCAATGGAGGCCTCAGCAAACTTTTGCAAGGTACCAAAACGCATCAGTAGTTCTTGTCCTATGCGTAAAACCGAGCAACCTTTAGTCCCACTTCCTAAGACAATTGCTATTAATTCTGCTGATGATATAGCTTCAGGACCATGCTGAAGAAGCCTTTCTCGCGGCCTTTCTTCTATAGGCATCTGCTGAATCGTATATCCTTCTAGCGGCTTATTCATCGATTACTAGTTTTTTAACTTGATGACGATCACGGGATTATTATCTTCACTTTTACGTTTTATAGCTTCCTTAACAAGCTTATCTACAGGCTCTTCTTCATTTTGAAGCAGAGGAATTATCTCTTGCGAACCGAGTACCTCCGTAGTCCCGTCAGTAGCTAGAACTAACACAGCAGGCTCTTTAAATGGAGATAAATTTATCCTTTAAATTTCAGGACGCGAAGAAAAT
This sequence comes from Neochlamydia sp. TUME1, assembly GCF_000813645.1. Classification (NCBI taxonomy): domain Bacteria; kingdom Pseudomonadati; phylum Chlamydiota; class Chlamydiia; order Parachlamydiales; family Parachlamydiaceae; genus Neochlamydia; species Neochlamydia sp. TUME1. The sequence continues at coordinate 4,856 of NZ_JRXI01000125.1, forward strand.
CCTTTTATATCCTGATGGCCAATGCCGCGTAAAGGTTGCACAATTCCTGCTACACGATGAATGTTTTGCTTATCTTTATCTACCCATCCTTCTCTTAAGTGAATGGATGTTAAAAGCTGCTTATTAGCCATATTAAGATCTTCCTTTTCATTTCTATAACGAGCATCTGTTGTAAGCTGCTGGCAATCAGGGCCTATTCCTAATATAGCCCGCAAATCTCCTAGGTTGCCAATCCAAACTTCTTCAATTTGGGTATAAGGATTATCAAATATTAAAGCAAAAGAAACCGTCGTCCCTGAAGTATGAAGTTGGCACTTTTTCATCCATAAATCATTTACCTTTACCGGTGCCAATTCAGGGCATTCCATAGATCTAGTTCCCGTAAAAATTTTTTACTACTTAATCTAAATATGCCCAACGTTCGTGATTAAGGATTCCACAAATAACAACAGGAGTAAAAAAAGAAAGAGAAGCCATATTTATATCCTTGCTGATACCTTTAAAATATACGCAATTGGCTTAAATTAAAGAAATTCAATAATGGCTTTAAGACAAAAATCAAGAACTAATATTAACTATTTCGCTTATTTTCGATTATTTTGGCATCAAAATTGCTTTGTGATCCAGTATTAACCCTAGGAGGTTTATATGGCCACTACAAATCATGCCAATAATAAAGCTAACTCTTTCCCCATCCCTTCCCTGCTTAAGTCAGAGCTCCCATCTCCTCTTGCTCCAGAAGAAAATCACGTTTCATCTTCACCTGTAACTAAAAGTATATCTTCTGCAGTAGAAGCTAAGCAAATGCTGCCCTCTGCCTCTAATCAAAAGATTTTAACAGCGGAAGGATGGAAAAGAATGATGTTACGTGATAAAAAACTTTAAAGAGCAAATAACACTTGATTTAGAATGTTAACGTACTTTAGCTTTAGCTCATGAAAAATCCAAAAATTAACATTATCATCCAGGCGCGCATGGGATCTACCCGCCTGCCTGGCAAGGTCTTGCAACCTATCATGCAGCGCCCTCTCTTAGGTTATCTCATCGAAAGAGTGCGGCGCATCCAAACCATGCACACTCTCATCATTGCCACAACTACTCATCCTCAAGATGATGTAATTGCCTCTTTTTGTGAAAAAGAAAAAGTTAATATTTATAGGGGTCATGAACATAATGTTCTTGATCGTTACTATAAAACTTGCTGCGAATATCCTGCAGATATTATTGTACGGCTGACAAGCGACTGTCCCTTAATCGATCCTGCGATCGTCGATCAAGCCCTTAATCTCCTTCTTAAAAAAAGCGCTAGTCTTGACTATGTGTCTAACACGCAACTGCGCACTTTTCCTAGAGGCATGGATGTAGAAGCTTTCAATTTCTCTACCTTAGAAAGCGCTTATCATAAAGCTACCAGTAAATTCGATCTTGAACATGTCACTCCTTTCATTTATAAGCATCCTGATCTTTTCCATCTAGCTAATTTCGTACACATGCGCAGCGCTGCCAACTATCGATTAACTGTTGATACTCCAGAAGATTTTTTGCTAGTCAGCAAAATCTTTGAAACTATATACCCTACTAATAAAAACTTTACTCTAGTGGATATTTTGGACGCTTTCAAAACCCATCCGCAATGGAAAAAGATTAATGCGCATGTAAAACAAAAAAAGGTCTGAGAATGGAAGCTGATAAAATAGGATTCGAAATTGTAAAACCTACTAAAGAAGATGCTTTCCAGATCCTACAATGGCGTAATGATGCTGAGACTTTGCGTATGTCTATCCACTCGCAACCTAAAAAATGGGATAGCTTTTATAAAGAATTTATTAACGATTATTTTTTATCTCCAGCGCTGCCCCCTTTATTTATCCTGCTTGATGGACAGCGCGTTGCTTTCTTTTTATTCAAGCCCATTTTCCACCCTGAGCATGCCCATAAGCGCCGTTGTGTAGAAGTTTCATTAAACGTGGCGCCGGAGCACCGTAATAAAGGGATAGGCACAGCTGCTTTGATTGCCACTAAGAAATGGGTGCAGCATCAAGGATTCGATGATATTTTTGCAAAAATTAAAATCGAGAATATAGCTTCTCAAAAAGCTTTTATTTCTGCTGGCTATGAACTGCTTGGACAGACGGTTTTCCATGCAGAAGATATTCAGGAAAATATACCTATTTACCGTTATATGGCCCGCTTGACTCCCTTCATGGAGAATAAGTCTATTTTTATTATCGCCGAAGCTGGTTCCAACTGGCGCATGGGAACTCTAGATAGAGACTTGAACATGGCTAAAACGCTTATCGATAGTGCAGCCGAAGCAGGAGCTGATGCGGTTAAATTTCAAATTTATCGCCCTGAGACTATATACGTAGCTAACGCCGGTATAAGTAATTATTTAGCTGCCACAGGAATTAAGAAGGAGATGCAAGAAATTTTTGCTGACTTGGCGATGCCTTATGAAATGATTCCTCAGCTAGCCGAATATTGCCAAGCAAGTGGCATTGAATTTATGGCCACAGCTTTTTCAATAAAAGATTTTCTTGCTATTGATCCCTATGTTAGAAGGCATAAAATTGCTTCTTATGAAATTGGGCATATACGTTTGCTTGAGTCGATCGCTCAAAGTGCTAAACCGACATTTATTTCAACAGGGGCTGCTACTGAAAATGAAATAGCTTGGGCAGTGGAAGCTTTTTTTGCCTATGGGGGAAAAGAACTGACCTTATTGCAATGCACAGCTAAATATCCCGCTGAAGCAGATAGCATGAACCTACGCTCAATCCTCTGGTTAAAAGAACGTTTTAAATGTTCTGTAGGTCTTTCAGATCATAGCCGGGATGCTATGGTAGCTCCTATTCAAGCAGTGGCGTTAGGGGCTAAAGCTATAGAAAAACACTTTACCCTTGATCGACGCTTACCAGGCCCTGACCATGCTTTTGCTTTAAATCCTCAAGAATTAAAAGAGATGGTGCGTGCTGTACGACTGGCTGAGCAAATGCAAGGATCATGGGTTAAAACGATTCATCCCTCCGAACAAGAATTGCGTCATTTTGCTCGTAGAGGAGTGCAAGCTTTATGCCCCATCTCCGTAGGACAAGTTTTACAAGAAGGAGTCAATGTAGATATTCTACGTCCTGGAAAGCAAACCCTAGGTATCCATCCTAAATATCTTCAGCAAATAGAAGGTAAAAAAGCAGCTCGCTTTATTCCTTTAGGAGACGGTATTCAATGGGGAGATTGGGAATGAGCTTATCTATGGATTTTCAACACTTGAAAGGAGTGTTGATTGATTTTGATGGTACGTTAGTCGACACTATTCCTTTCCTTTTTAAGCACTATCTTTCCTTTTTAAAAACATTTGGCCAGGAAGGCTCCCTTGAAGAGTTTAAAACTCTTATGGGTCCCTCTCTTGAAGAGTTTGTGCCTATTTTAATCGAACGCTATCGATTGCCGGAAAAAAAACATGCCTTAATTTCTCTTTATCATCATGGCTTGGCAGATGTTTATAAACGCGAAGGCAAGCTTATTCCAGGAGCAAGAGAATTTTTGGACTTTTGCCAGCATAAAAAGATTAAAATGGGCTTAGTAACTTCATCGGCTTATCCATTAATTGCCAGCTGTGTAGAGGCACTAGAAATAAAGGACTACTTTGCTTTCATCGTTACCAAAGAGAATGTGAAAAAAACTAAGCCAGATCCAGAAATCTATTTACACGCTTTAAAAACGAGTTCTCTTCTAGCGGACCAAGTGTTAGCTATTGAAGACTCTAGGGCAGGCATTTTAGCCGCTTTAAACGCTCACATCCCTACTATAGCTATACGCAATCCTTATCTTATTTCCATTCCTTCAGGTGCTATGACTACAGATAGCTGGAAAGACCTTACCCTTTGTTTTGAGGAAGCTTATGCAAGACTTTGAGATCTTTCCACTCTCCCCCTCTTTTAAAGTTCACATCAGCCGTATCCAACCTCCAAAAAGAATGAGCCAGGCTACCCTCCTCTCTATTGAAGAAATGTGGAAAAAAGAGCTTCTCCGTACCCAAGGAAAACTTTTTAATGGAAAAATTCTTTGTGCAGATCATTTTGACGGAAAACATCTTTACGGGCGTTTTGTAGAGTATAAACTTTATCTTGCTCAAGTACGCGATCCTACTCTAATCCATGAACTTCATCTTAAGCCCATTTGTGTGTGTGGTTATACTTTAGCAGGCAATGAAATTCTCATGGGTAAGCGCGCAGAGCATGTTACCGATTATCCTAATTATCTTGAGCTAATGCCCGCTGGAGGGATAGACCCCTCTGCCTTAAACGAAGGGCATGTCGATATTATTAAACAACTAAAAACTGAACTTAAGGAAGAAGCAGGAATTGAAGAAGCAATGATTCATCATATTCTTCCCTCTTATTTAATTGTAGATACTCACTCTCATGCTTATGAAATCTGTGCAAAAATCCTTTTAGATCCTGCGGTACCTAAGAAAGAACTTAGCCATGATGATGAACATACAGAAGTATTTTGGATAAAACAAGATCATCTATCCACCTTTGTTCACCAAAATCGTCCTCTCATTAATCCCTTATCTATGCAGCTGCTACAGCTTTTTCTAAATAAATAGGCTTAAATTTTGGCTATCTATACAAGCCTTTTTTAGCTTTTTCCTTCTCTTCCTCTCCATAAGCCAATAAAAAATTCAGCTTTCGCCTTTTTAGCTTTTTTAGAAGGTAAATTAAAATTTCATTGCTACCAAACCACTTCCTTTGTATAAGAAAATTTTTATCTTTTGGAAAGATAGCATGCGAAATTTTCTTTATATTTTTTTCTTATTCAGCATTGGCTCATGCCTTCAAGCTACTGAAGAACCCGTTGGCTTAGCAAACTTTAATTCCTCCCAAGAAGCCCTTATAGGCGAGCAAAATATCGCCACCTTAGGTGGAGAGCCTTCAGCTATGGTAGACGGATGCGTTAACGTCATCACGGGTACTTTTATCGATAGTGCCATTGATGTATGGAGTCCAGGTCCTGATCCTCTCTATATAGAACGTATTTACACTCATACCAGCGGCTGGAATATTAACGAGCCAGATAATGTAGAAATGCTTGGCGGCAGCTTAAACAGAGTTGTTCACGAAGAAAAAGGCATGAAGACTTTATATACCAATACCCTAATTGGGCGCACCCTTTTCATCAATGCAACCAATTACAGTCAGGGGTTGACCAATTGCTCTAAAGGATTCATTAGCGGAAAAAGCAATCCTCATAATCTTCAGATGCAAATTATATCTCCTAAACCAGGTACTTTCGCCGTGTACTTAAGAGATGGTTCAAAAAGCCTTAAATATTTTGGTTCTAGTCATCGCACGCGACTTTCTCTGACTGAGATTCGCTCTCAAGATGGGCTTACTTATGAACAAAAACCTTATGGAATTAAGACGCAGTATACCTATCAAAAATCCCCCTTAGGGTGGAAAATTGATGAGATAAGTAATACCAATAGCCTCCAGCAAGATTTAGGAAAGATTCACTTTGAATATGACAATTTTAAGCTTAATCCCCGCATGGTAGCCTATGCTAATCAAGATAAAAGCGGAAGCTGCGCATATCTTTTCAGCAATTATCCGGCCAGACATGACCTCCATCAAGTGATTTCTACTAACGCCCCTAAAATCTGCTATTCTTACGATGATACTACCCACCGCATGAAACAAAAAGCCCTACCCAATGGTCGCTGCAAGCAAATTGAATATTACGATGAAACCAATCCTTACGCTTATACTAAAAAACCTTTAACTTTTTACGATGGATGTACTTCCCCTTATGAACGTGTATCTTGTTTAAAAGCTGCTGTAGGAACAGATCAAACCCTGCATCCTACCCATCGCTTTTACTACGAGGTAAACTTTATCAACCGTAAAAGTCGTATTTATAGCTATCCCGGTGGGACGACCCGTGTGCTCGATCTTCATAACCAAGAAACTCGCTATCATTATGACTCAAAAAGACGCTTAACAGGCATCGATAAGCTGTTAGACGCTAATCTTTATCGCACGCAAAGTTTTTTTTGGAGCTCTTTGCCACATTTAGAGGGATGCTTAACAACTAAAACCCTACAAGATGGCCAGGGTAACTTACTAAGCAGCCGCTATTACGATTACGACAAAAATGGAAATATAAAACATGAATGGCTGCTTGGAAATCTTACAGGGAATGCAAAGGGTCCTGTGCTAAATAAAGAGGGCATTCCTGTAGCAGGACAATATGACAGCTACATTCGCACTTATGAGTATAGTGATGACGGATACAACCATTTATTACGCGAGCAAGATGGATGTAAAGAGATCGTTTACGTTTATTACCCTAAATCTGCTTTACTTC
>NZ_JRXI01000126.1:0-4390 GCF_000813645.1 Neochlamydia sp. TUME1
CTATTAGATTCTCATGGCCAACTTTATCAGCCATTTGAATGTATTGAGTATGATATTGCCGATAACCCTATCTGTAAAACTGATCGTCGAGGTTTTAAAACAACCTTTAATTATAATATTCGAGGCCAGCCCTCCCTCATCCAATACCCTGATGAATCTACCGAAAAAAATGAATATACCCTTGAAGGTTATCTGGCTAAAAGCATTTCTTTAAATGGAGTGGTTACCCAGACAGATTATGATTATTTAGGAAGAGCTTGCCGGCAAATAACTTTTGCTCCTACAGGGGAAAAGCTTAGCGAAACCACTACCCATTACAATCATTTTCATAAGATAGCCGAAGTGGATGCTGGAGGACAGTTTACTTATTATCAATACGATGCTGCTGGTCGTCTGGCCAGCATGGCGAAAAATGAGGCAAAAACTGTTTATCAATATGATGCCTGCCAACGGCTCGCTAAGACTTTGGAATATTTTGGTCCCGAAGAAAAAGACTATATTGCCAACATTAAAGAGTATGATGCTAAGGATCGCCTTATCGAAGAGCGGACCGAGGATGCTGAAGGACAGGTTTTAACTAAAATAGGCTATCTTTACAACGAGCAAGACCAGCCCATTCAAACAATTTCTTATCATCAATCACAGCCTGTTATCACCTTTACCCACTATAATGCCTATGGGGATGTTGAAAGTATTATTGATCCACAAGGACACACCACACGCACCCTCTTTTATTATCTTCACCTTAATCAAGAGGGCCAATATGTATATGCTAAAGAAACCATCGATGCCATAGGCCAATCTTTTTTTCAGGAGCATGATAGCTGCGGGCATGTTCGCTTTGCAATTCGTCGCGACCCTATGGGCGCTATCCTGCAAAAACGTGAGTTTTTTTATGATGCAGAAGGGCTTTGCTGTAAACAAATTGAGCATGTGTTGACTCCTCATCAACCTGATCGCCTGGTCACCACTCATTTTGAGTATGACTTTGCCAAAAATTTGATCAGTTGTACGGAAGCGGTAGGAAGTCCTGAACAAAAGCAAACAAAGTATGTCTATAATGCTTATAGGCAAAAAGAAAAAGTGATCAAACCCGATGGGATAGAACTGCACTACGCCTATGACTGGCTAGGTCGCCTCACCTCTTTTTCCTCTAACGATAACTCTTTGCATTACCACTATACTTATGATGCTAACTCTAATGTTGTGGGTGTGGAGGATAAGCATACAGGAAAGTCTACCACGCGTATTTTCGATAAAAATAAGCGTTTGGTCCAAGAGACTTTGCCCCATGGGTTAACTCAACAATATAGTTACGATAATTTAGATAGGATCCAGGAAATTATACTTCCAGACCATTCTTCTATTCAATACTCTTACAAATCGCTTTACCTTCATCAAATTAGTCGAGGCCCTTATCGACACACCTATCAACATTACAATCTTTCGGGGGCATTAGAAGAGGCTAAATTGATGGCTGAAGCAGGCACAATTCAATACACTTACGATGCATATTCTCGTCTGATTAGCATTTCGTCTAAGTCCTTAAAAGAGGATATTCCTGATGACGGTTTTGATCAAGTGGGCAATCTTTTAAAAAGAACAACCCTCGATCCAGTAGGCAAAGTAAACAGTACCTATACCTACGATGCTTTATACCAGCTCCAATCCGAAAAAGGCCTCGTAGATCATATTTATCGCTATGACTCCCTCAATAATATGGTGGAGAAAAATAAACGTCCCCATACCGTTAATGCTCTCAATCAGCTCCTTCATGATGGCTTAGACCCACATGCCTATGACCTAAATGGAAACCTTATCCGTAAAGGCTCTTTAAACTTATCATACGATGCATTAGATCGCTTGATTGCCATTCATACTTCTACTCATCAGGTCACCTATGCCTATGATGAGCTTAACCGCCGTTTAAGCAGCACCTTCTATTCCTACTCTAAAGTTGAAAACAAATGGATACCTGAGAAAGAAGTTCGTTACCTGTACCACGGACTCAACGAAATCGGCGCCTGTGACTCTAAAGGTAACATTCAGCAATTGCGTATACTAGGTAAAGGTAAAGGAGCTGAAATAGACGCTTCTGTTTTGCTAGAACTCAACGGTAAGGCTTACATACCCATCCATGACACGTTAGGCAATATCCGACTACTGATTAACGCCAAGACCCATACCATAGAAGAAACTTATCGATATACCGCTTATGGGCAAGAGTCTATCTATGGCAAAAATAATAAGCTTATCAAGCAATCGATCAACCCTTGGCGTTTTTCTTCTAAACGCGTAGACGCTGAAACCCAGTTTGTTTACTTTGGACGCCGCTATTACAACCCCGCCACCACACGCTGGGTAACTGCCGATCCTTTAAGCTTTGAGGCGGGCCCTAATCTATATGCCTATCTTTTAAACAATCCTTTAAATGATAGAGACCTGTATGGATTAAGAGGTTCCAGTCCTAGCCGTGGGGAGAAACACCGCGAAAGTGTGATCATGTATGGCAAAGAGCGCGCCTCTTATAGAATAGAAAAAACACCGATTAGAGGAAAAGGTGAAAATACAAAAAATCTGCCTAGAGTTAGCTTTACAGATAGATTTGAAAGAAGTTTTGTTCGTAGCGAAAGCTCCTCATTAGCCGTATTGCTAGGGAGTAAATCAGAAAATTTTCGTCTGGGTGTTCATAATGGCATTATGACAACCCAACTAGAGGCTATTAATAATGCCATCCACCTTAGAGAATTAGGATGGGAATATTCAATAGATGTCATCCATAATGCTACGCATAATTTGCTTAACGATTGTGTTGAATCAGGCTTAGGTTTATGTTATATAGCTACGACTCCAGTACGCGTTAATCATGAAACATGGAATAGATTCTTTGACGAATATCCACGCGGAGAGTATTTTCAAATTTGCCATAGTCAAGGGGCTATAAATGTCAGAAATGCTCTTTTAAGTTATGATGAAAAGCTACGCAAGCAAATTACTGTGTTAGCCATTGCTCCAGCAGCTTATATATATGCTGACTCCTGTAGGAAAGCTTATCACTATCGGGCACAAGCTTGGCGCGATCCTATCCCTTATATTGATGTGGGAGGCTTAATACGGAGTAAACGCGACACAGTGACCTTAAATTCTTGCCCCGGGGCCGCTTTTCATGACCACTCTTTCCAAAGCCCTACGTATGAAGAAGTATTTAGATACCATTTTAAAGAAATTAAAAAAGCTAGGTAATTTATGAACAAAACTTATTTTCTATTTTTCTTCATTTTAATGTTTACTTTATCTAGCTGTATGCTAAGCGTATTGGATAGTTACGAAGAACCTGAACAGGCGGTATTTGTTAGCGACATCTTGAATAAAACCTCTAAAAAACTTCAAAAAAAATATAGCATGCGTACTATTGGTACAGGTATAGGTATGCCTGACGGAGTGGTGACTATGCTAGCCTTAAGTTTTGAAAAAACGGGTCCCTTAAGCCGAGAAGAAGGGCGTAGAATCATTGTAGATTGTGTGCAAGAAATGCTTCAGATTATCAATACTCATGAAAGGATTAGACCCCATTTAAAAAATTATCCCTTTACCCCAAGTGATATTGAAATTGCAATTTTTTTAAAGGATCCATTAGGCTACAATATTTTTTACCCCCATTTCGGGGCTCTTTCTTCTACAAATGCCCAAATAGATTATATGTTTACCGCTTCTGAAAACCCCAAAAGGTACTTGAAAATAGAGGAAGAAAAGTTTGAGGAAGCTTTGGAAATGGTTCAAAATGAAAGTAAGAAATAAATTTATATTCCCAATTTTATCGCTTTAAGCCGTCTATCTGGTGCTGTACTAAGCTTGCTAGATAGCTATAAAGAAGCTGAACAGACTAGATTTGTAGGCGAAATTTTAAGTAATACGCTTATAAAGGTAGGCTTGCATACCCAATCCTCTCAAAGCTACAAATCGACTTCAGGGGATGCTTTTATGAAGTATGGAGGTGCATGAGGGGCAGCTTAAAGGCGTATGAGACTTTTCCAAACTTTCCAGGCAAACACTAACGTGCGCACCAGGGGTATAGGTATGATCATGCCTGGTGGAACGGTAACAATGTTGATCCAAATTTTATATTCCTTATTATACGCTTTAAAAAAGCCTGCCTACTCAGCCCTCTAATTGATTAGCGATTGTGTTGAATCAGGTTTAGGTTTATGTTATAGAGCTACGACTCCAGTACGCGTTGATCATGAAACATGGATAAATTCTTTGACGAATATCCACGCGGAGAGTATTTTCAAATTTGCCATAGTCAAGGGGCGATAAATGTTAGAAATGCTCTTTTAAGTTATGATTAAAAGTTACGCAAGCAAATTACTGTGTTAGCCATTGCTCCAGC
>NZ_JRXI01000127.1:0-2978 GCF_000813645.1 Neochlamydia sp. TUME1
AGAAGCTTGGCGCGATCCTATCCCTTATATTGATGTGGGAGGATTGATACGGAGTAAACGTGACACAGTGACCTTAAATTCTTGCCCAGGGGCCGCTTTTCATGGCCATTCTTTCCAAAGCCCTACGTATGAAGAAGCAATAGATGACCATATTAGTACTTTCCTTAAAAATAAAAGATAAGGAGGACAAATTATGAATAAAATTCAAGTTTCCATTTGTATCATTTTAATGTTCATATTATCTGGTTGCGTATTGAGCTTATTGGATAGCTATGAAGAGCCTGAACAGGCGAAATTCTTGGGTGACATTTTAAATAACGTCTCTAAAAAGCTTCAAAAAAAATATACCATGCGTACCATTGGTACAGGCATAGGCATGCCTGACGGGGTTGTAACCATGCTAGCCTTAAGTTTTGAAAAAACGGGTCCTCTAACCCAAGAAGAAGGACGTGCAATTATCGTAGGGTGTGTAGAGGAAATGATTCAAACAGTAAATAAGAATGAAAAAATTAGACCCTATTTGGAAAATTATCCCTTTACCTCTAATAACGTTGAAATTAGGCTTTTTTTGAAGACAAAAGAGGGAAATAAAATTTATGAACCTGATTATGGTGTAATTTCTGAAATCGATGGATCAGTTAACTACAAATATAAATCTTCAGAAAACCCCAAAAAATATTCAAAAATAGAGGAAGAAAAATTTGAGGAAGCTTTAAAAATGGTTCAAAATAAAAGTAAGAAATAAATTTATATTCCCGATTTATTGCTTTAAGCCGTCTATCTGGTGCTATACCAAGCTTGCTAGATAGCTATGAATAAACTGAACAGGCTAAATTTGTAGCGAAATTTTAAGTAATACCGTTTGAAGAAACTTCGCCTGTATACCCTAAGAATGGAATGAACCCTTTAAAAGCTAGTTGCTCCTTAAATGCAGGTTTTTTATTAAGCATATGATTGCATAAAGAGCTGTTCAAAAGCGTATAATACGCTTATAAAGGTAGGTTTGCATACCCACTCCTCTCAAGCTACCGATCGACTTCTGGAGATAGTTTTATAAAGTATGGGGGCGCATAAGGGGCAGCTTAAAGGCGTATGAGAATCCGTCAAACATTCCAGGCAAACTATAACCTGCGCGCCATGTGTACAGGTATAGACAGGCCTGGCGGAGTGGTAACAATGTTGATCCAAATTTTATATTTCTTATTATACGCTTAAAAAAAACTTAACCTGTCTACCCAACCCTCTGAAAGATGACTCTCTACTCAACGAGAGGGCTTTTATAAAGTAACTGGCTGCATAAGGATTAGCTCAAAATCATATTGTTAACCTGAGTTGCGAGGTTTTTTAGGAGTTAATCAGATTTTTTATAAAATCCTTTCAGACGACCTGTTGTTGAGATTTTTCTGCAATAAATCTGCTCCTTATTCTTTCTTATTTCTTTGATAGATAAATCATTATGAACGTAATAATAGGGCATTAGTTAAGAAAGAATTTATCGCTTTGCTACTGTAAATCCATAGGCCCTTAAGATGCATGCGTCGCACTGCCCACAAGGCTTTTGTTGCGGCGTCGGATCGTAACAGCTAAAAGTCATATGCATAGGCACGTTTAAAGCGATGCCCTGACGGATAATTTCGGCTTTATCCCAATGGATTAAAGGTGTTAAAAGCTGAGGCGCGTTTCCTTCAGCAGCCTGCTTAGTGCCCACGTTTAAAACCCGCTGAAAAGCTTGAATGTAGCTAAGTGTACAGTCGGGATAGGAGGGAGCATCTAACGCATTAGCTCCTAGATAAATCTCCTGGGCATCTAGTATTTCAGCTTGCCCCATAGCATAAGCTAGAAAGAGAGTGTTACGCGCTGGCACATAGGTATTGGGAGTTTTCCCTGAGCCTATATCTTCTTTTGATCGATTTTTTGGTAACGCTAGATCTGACACTAAAGAGGAAGATTTAAATACCTTTGAGTCAATTTTAACAATACAATGTTTAACCTGGTAGTATGTAGCAATTTTGCTGGCGTGCGTAAGCTCTATACGATGCCTTTGACCATAGTCAAAACTCAGAGCATAGCATTCTCTCCCTTGAGCTAGAGAAAGAGCTAATATAACTGTTGAGTCTAATCCCCCACTCAATAAAACGATAGCTTTTTTCATATCTAAACGCCTCTGGTATGGGGAGGCCAGATAAATTTATGAATTTGCAAATTTAAACGCACTGCTAGCTGATCTTCTAATATCCAATTGACTAAGGTCTGGGAAGGCAGCACCTCAAATACAGGCGAAAACAATATCTCACTGACTTTCTTAAATAATTGATATTGACTACAGACCATCTTAGCATAATCGTAATCTTCCCGATTGCTGATCACAAATTTTATTTGATCATGAAAGCGCAAATGGTTAAGGTTATCCCAAAGGTTTTTATTGCTCATCTGGCTTCCCGGACATTTAATGTCTAAAATAATGCGTACGTTTGCATTCACCTTTTGGGTAGACAAAGAACCACCAGTTTCTAGGCTGACAATATATCCTGCCTGGCATAATTGGTCCATTAAAGGGATGACGTTAGCCTGCAAAAGGGGCTCCCCTCCCGTCACACACACATATTGACAGCCAAAAGAAGCTACCTTTGAAAAAATATTTTCTAAGGTATAAGAGACCCCTCGTCCAAATGAATAGGTGGTATCACACCATGAGCAGCGAAGATTACAGGCCGCCAGGCGTATGAAAGTTGTGGGTAGCCCGGCTAAGCTTGTTTCCCCTTGAATGCTACGAAAAATTTCAATAATATTAAGAGAATTCATTTATTTACAGAGAGTAATTTTTTATCGGAAATAATTTGACAATCGATAAATTATAAGGAAAAAAACAATTTCAAGCCCCCCTAAGCATTTAGCACTTAAGAAAAAGATTCTGGTAGCTAAACACTTAATTTATATAGGCAATAAATATTTTTTGTCTAGATGAGATATCTCATCAT
>NZ_JRXI01000128.1:0-4653 GCF_000813645.1 Neochlamydia sp. TUME1
ATCTCATCATATTAAGTAGGCTTTACTCTCTTTTAGAGTTTTACATGCATTAAAGCTATAATTTCCCTCCTCTTAAGAATTTAATATAAGAAAACAATAAACCTGTATATAATTAGCAGTAAAATTATAGAGAGATTGTTAGCAATGGAAATATCAAAGTTTTTTTCCTTAATTAATCCTTGTTCTTCTCAACATCATGCTCTTCGAGATTTTAGCATTCTTCAGAGTAAATCAAAGCTATGGGTGGGTAGCCTTACTGCCTTAATTACCTTAGTGGCCCTCCCTCTTTTACCTTTAGCTGTGCCCATCGCTGTCTTCTCTTTTCGCACGTTAGTGAAAAAATTTTCTGCTGCTAAAATATCTACAAAACCTAGGCTTCAAGAGCAGGCGAATGCGGTACAATACACTGCTCACCAAATTGTTTTTAAGCCGATAAATGCTGAGCATGTGAATAGAGCTGTCGCCGAGGATCTGGGCAGCCCTAAGAAAGAAGTGACCTCTACAAGCAAGAATGAGATTTCCTCGACGGTTAGCTCTTCAAGCAATATAGATAGCATCTTGTTGCCAGAAACGGAGGAAATTAATTTAAATGAAGAGAAGCTCCCCCCTTTACACTTGGCAGCAAAAAGAGGAAATCTAGATGAGGTCGAAAGACTTCTTCTCATTCATCCTATTAATGAAAAAAGCCCCAAGTCTCAGCGCACGGCTTTAAGTGTAGCCGCTGAAGCTGGGAAACTACATATTGTCAAATATTTATTGCAAAAAGGTGCTAATCCGGAACTAAATGATCAACATTTTCATTGTGCTTTAGAGCTAGCAGCTCAAGCAGGGCATTTAGATATTGTTAAAGCTTTGCACCAGCAGGACACCAATCCATCCAGAGAGCTTTTAAGCGAAGCGTTGCTTTTATCTGCCAGAACTGGAAAAAAAGATGTGGTTAGCTATTTACTAGAGCAAAAGGCAGATGCAAATAGTACCGATAGAGAGGGCAATCTGCCCCTGCACCTTGCTGCCCAAGCTGGACATTTACGGGTTGTTAAGATCCTAGTAGGCCTTACTAAAAATATTGATGCTTTAAATTATGACAAGCGCACCCCTTTAAGTTGTGCAGCAGAATCAGGAGAAGTAGCAGTTGTAGAATATTTATTATCTCAAGATTCTAACCCCGCCATTAAGGACAAAAATAATGAACTGCCTATCATTTGGGCAGCTAAGAAAGGACATGTAGCTATTGTTGAAATCTTACTCTCAAAAGTTGATAAGGCCTACGAGCGGGAGAAAGTCTTAACTTTAGCATGGAGGTTGGCTTGCTATTATGGAAAGAAAAATGATATTAAAACCTTACTCACCTTAGGGGGGGATGCTAACAAAGAAGACGATGAGGGAAAGCTACCTTTACACCATGCTGCTGAGAAAGGCTCTTTATCTACTGTTAAAATTTTACTTCCACTGACTCAAAATGTGAACGCCAAAGAAGGGGATAAGGATCAGACGGCTTTAAGCTTGGCAGCTGAGAGCGGAAAAATTGAGATAGTTAATTACTTATTAGAGCACGGTGCGGATGCTAATGAAGCTGACCACTCTAAAGCTTTACCTTTACATTATGCCGCTCTGGCAGGGCATTTGCCAGTTATTAAAGCTTTGATAAAAGCGAACCCTCATATTAATGAAAGAGATGATAGCGAAAGCACCGCTTTAAGTTATGCTGTACAAGGAAATCATCGAGAAATTGCCCAATTTTTATTAAAACACCACGCGGATGCAAACATCTCTGATAAAAACTTAAGGTTGCCCTTGCATTATGCTGCAAAGCATGGGAATGTAGAGTTAGTAAAAATTTTGGTAGATAAAACGACAGATATCAACGCCAAAGATTACCGTGGCATTACAGCTTTACGCTGGGCAAAAGAGCATCTTTCCGAAAAAAATCGGATGAACTACGAACAGATAATCCAACTTTTAGAGACTAAAGGCGCCTTAGAATAGCTGCATGGCAAAAAATATATATATATATATATATATATATAAAGGCATAGACACCATCTTTTAAAAGAAAACATAAAATCTTTAATGATTGATGGATTGACTACTGGAGATTTGCAAGATTTTTTACTCTCTATAAAAAATTTCTTTCAAAATATTGAGTGCATCCAGGAAAATCTTAGAGAGAAAAAGCCATTATAGATTGTACCTTATAGAGGGAAATGACAGCTTCACAGCTATCTTTAGCCCCAAAAGAGTAATAAAGATAAAATTTTTCTTAAATTATGTAGGTAAGCTTCCAACCCTAGGTTCTTAAAGCTCCCTTGGCTCTATAAGTTTAGCTTAGCCAAAATTGAGCTTTACTTTTAGAATTTCCTTATCCTTTAATAGCAAGAAAGAAGAATTTTTATGCCTCAACCTCTGAAACGTATCGCTGTCACAGGCGGAGCAGGGCAAATCGCTTATAGCCTTTTATTCCGTCTAGCCAATGGCGACTTATTAGGCGCTACTCAGCCCATAGGATTGCATCTTTTAGAAATCCCAGAAGCCATGCCTATTCTCCAGAGTGTAGCTATGGAGCTTGAAGATTGTGCTTTTCCCCTTTTAAGAGAAATAATCATTGGAAGCAACGCTGATGAGGTCTTTAAAGAGATAGATTATGCCTTCTTAGTAGGTGCCAAGCCACGGGGCCCTGCCATGGAAAGAAAGGATTTGCTCAATGAAAATGGTAAAATTTTTGTTGAGCAAGGTCAAGCATTAAATAAGTCCGCTAACCCGCATGTCATTGTGCTGGTCGTGGGAAATCCCTGTAATACTAATTGTTTAATTACCCTCAGCCATGCTCCGCGGATTCCTCAACAAAATTTTCATGCGATGATGCGTTTGGATCAAAATCGTGCCGTAAGCTTATTAGCAAAAAAAGCAAATGTTAATAGCAATGAGGTGACAAGAGCCGTGATATGGGGCAACCATTCTTCTACACAAGTACCAGACTTTACCCATGTGCATATAAAAAATAAGCCTTTGATAGATTTTCCGATAAGCCAGCATTGGCTGGAAAATGATTTCATGAGTGGAGTACGAGAGAGAGGGTCTGAAATTATTGCAGCCAGAGGAAAATCATCCGCAGCTTCAGCAGCCAGCGCAGCTATTGATGCTATGAAAGCTATTATTAACCCAACTCCTCTAGGAGAGTGGTATTCTTCAGGAGTAATTAGCAATAATAACCCTTATGGGATTCAAGAAAATCTAGTTTTTTCCTTTCCCTGTCGTACTAAGGAAGATAAAACATATGAGATCGTAAAAGATCTTCCTTGGCACGCGTGGATAAGAAATAAGATTATGGCCTCTGAAAGCGAGCTAATTGAAGAGCGCACTTTTGTGAAAGATACGCTAGGCGCACGTTTACACATAATCTAGCAGCCTAGAAGATGAGTGAATTTTTATTTGGAATAACTTAAGGCCCCTTTAGAGATTAGCTTATACAGCTATCCATATAAATGAGGCCCTCTTGAGTTGATTTCTTCTGGAGTACTAGCTATTTTGATAAGTATGTGAATAAAATTACATTTGAGCTCTAACCTTTTACGAATACTGAGAAGGCCATAAAAGCAAAGATATCCCTATCATAGGAACTAAATATTTTTTACAAACCTCGAAATGAGATAAAAAACAATTATGACATTCGATGACTTACAATTAATGTTTAATAGAGCGTTAGCCCTCTCTCTTAATAAGAAAAAATTTTTACTAGTCTTTACCATTTTAGCATTATGTGGTGTCTTGGTAGTGTTTTTTCGTGGCCTAGCTCTAGGAGCTAATGAATGGCTGATGATGAGTCTAACTTTTTTACCTATTTTTCTTTGCGCAGGATTTTTGCTTTCCACAGGGATTGTTCTTATTCGTATTTATCATGATGAAATAAAAAAAAAGCAGACCAGTTATACAGAGATATTAGCTAAATCGTGGGAGATCATGATTGGAGCTTCTTATTTTTGCATCCCCATTATTTTAAGCTACCTATTACTGTGGATGCTTTTGGGCCTCTTTTTCTTACTAGAAGAGATTCCTGCAGTAGGCCCCTTCTTCAGTGCTATTTTGGCTTTTGGCCCCTTTTTAATTAATCTAGGTACTCTGCTTTTATGCATATTAAGCCTGGCCATTCTCTTTTTTGTTACACCCGTGATTGCTTTGAAAGGCTTAAATCGCATACAAGTTGCTGACATATTATCTAAAAGAATGAGAGGGGATATATTTAGTAATATTATCTTGTCCCTAATAGCTACCTTCCCTTTATGGTGCCTTGCGGGCTTGCTAATTTTAGCCGCTTGGATGACAGGATCAGTATGTTTTTCGTGCCACAACCCTTTACATGCAATCCTTCAATGGTTTTTTACGATGATACCTTTCACTGCCGTCCTTACACCTGCTGTGATTTTTTTCTTTAACTTTGCGGCTGAAGCCCATGTTTTAATGATAAGAGGCCCTCAAAGAACTTCTCTATAAGTGCCTAACTTCGTATTAAGCTACAAATGAAGAGTTTTAAAATATGAATAAAAAAACTGGTAGAGAATTAGCCGAGCCTGCAAGAGTAGGTTTATAAACCCATTCAAGCATCCTCGAGCAATTTGAAAGAAGCCAGCAATATATAACATTTTGATAATACCATTT
>NZ_JRXI01000129.1:0-11714 GCF_000813645.1 Neochlamydia sp. TUME1
GTTAAAATACAATAAGCCATCTTGCATTATTCCTCATACACTGTATAATAAGAACTTTTATATTTAAAGCTGATTAGAATTTTAACCATAATTCTTTCGCTCATAAAGCAAATAATAAAATTTTTAAACAAATCTGAGCAGGATGGCTACATGCATTCTTGCTTGATTACTATAGATAAATAGCCTAACTATGCAAAAGCCTATGCACGCTGTTATTCTTAAAAACCGCGAAATCTTTCCTCAAGCTAGTGCAAAATTTCTAGCAAACGATAAAGAGAGTACAGCCTATATTCATTCAGTAATAAGCACAAACTTTTCCTTGGGAACTTTTAATAAAGACAAAACTTATAATTTTTCTATGAGTGTTTTTTCATGAAAATTGCAGGCAAATTTTTATTCTTTGGAACAGGCAGTTCATTGGGAGTACCGGTAATTGGTTGTGAATGTGCAGTTTGCCGTTCAGAATCCCCTTACAATAAACGCTTACGCTCCTCTGGGCTGATTAAAATCCATGATAAACAAATTGTCATCGACTGCGGTCCTGATTTTCGCACTCAGATGCTTCACCATCATATTAAACAGATTGATGGCTTAATCTTAACGCATGCTCATTATGATCATACAGGAGGATTTGACGAGCTTAGGATCCTTAATGCCCGTTCCAAGCAGCCTATCCCTTGCCTATTGGCTGAAGCTACAGCAGAGGAGCTAAAAATGCGTTTTCCCTATGCTTTTGATAAAACTTCTTCCACAGAAAAATTAACGACTCGATCTGTTTTGCATTATCTGAAGTCTGAAAGAGGAAAAGTAAATTTTCTAGGATTACCTATTCATTATGTAACCTACCAGCAAGGTGGCATGTTAGTTAATGGCTTTAAAGTAGGCAATTTTGCCTACATTTCTGACATCCGCCATTACCCTCAAACTATTTTTGAAGATTTGCAAGGAGTAGAGACTTTAGTGGTAAGCTGTCTGCGTCAGCAGTCCTCCCCTTTACACTTCAATGTTCAAGAAGCGATAGATTTTGCTTCCAAAGTGGGTGCTGACCAAGCATGGTTTACTCACATCGCTCATGAGCTGGAGCATGATTATACTAATTCCAAGCTTCCACCAAACTATCAATTAGCTTACGATGGCTTAGAGATTGATTTTGAAATCCCCTTAACCTCCTCAATATAAAGAGTAAATGTATGCCCTCTATTAAACCAAAAATCCTAGAATCCTCGGAAGACGAATATCAGCAGCCTAAAAAAGCTTTACTTGTTTCTGTTTATAAAGGATCTAACTTTCGCACAATCTGCGAAGAGCATCTGGATGAACTAGCCTTACTTGCTGAAACTTATGGCATTCATGTTAACTCTAAAGTTCCTTGTATGGTGCGTAAATATGATGCCTCTACTTTTGTCACGGAAGGTAAATTACAAGAACTTTTGCGGATGGCACAAGAGCAAAAAGTAGATTTAGTCATTTTTGATGATGAAATCTCACCAGGCCAGCAACGCAATTTGGAAAATATTTTTAAAATGCCTGTTATAGACCGTACGGGAGTTATTTTAGAAGTTTTTGCTCAACGAGCACACACTAAAGAAGCGCGTCTACAAATTGAACTAGCTAAAATTAAATATCAAGCACCGCGTTTAAAACGCTTATGGTCTCATCTATCGCGCCAAGCGGGTACAGGAGGTAAAAGTGGAGGAGCCTACCTCAAGGGGGAAGGTGAAAAGCAAATCGAAATTGATAAGCGAATTTTAAAAAAACAGATGGATAGCCTTCAAAATGAAATTCATGAAGTACGAGCTAATCGCCTCACACAGCGCACTCTTCGTACTCGATTAGAAATTCCGGTTTTCGCCATTATAGGTTATACAAATGCGGGTAAATCTACGCTTCTTAATGCTTTAACTGATGCTAAAGTTTTTGTCGAAGACAAACTTTTTGCTACTCTTGATACCACTACACGTAAATATTTATTACCTAATAATCAAGAAATTTTATTGATTGACACGGTGGGCTTTATACGCAAACTCCCTCACTTACTTGTTGCTGCTTTTAAAAGCACATTAGAAGAAGCTTTGCAAGCAGATATTCTCCTTCATTTAGTAGATATTAGCCACCCTATGGCAGAAGAGCAAGCCGCCACCACTTACGAGGTATTAAAAGAACTGAATGCTGAAAATAAACCCATCATTACCGTACTTAATAAGATGGATGTATGTAATGATCCCCAGAAAATTACACGCCTACGCATTCTTTATCCCAAATCTGTTTGCATCTCTGCCCTTAATAAAATTGGCTTTGAAGATTTATTAGAGCAGATGATTCAAGAGCTCAATCGAAGACGTACTTCAGTCACCTTAAAAATCCCCCAGCTTGAATACCATAAAGTGAGTGAAGTCATGCGTTTAGGCAATATTATCCATCAAGATTATGAAGAAAATGATGTTTTAATTAGGGTAGATTTACCATGTGCATTAGCTGGAAAACTAAAAAATTATATTATCGAAGGCTCGGCATAATATCACCTCATTAAGACTTCTATTGATCTATCTATTTAAATTTTTTGTAAAGTATGCTTGAAAAAAATTCTTATCGAATGGCCTCCAAGTTAAGAGGTAGCCTATAAAAAAAGAGGACGGTAAAGATAACGTTAGAAGGACTTACAAAAAAATTTATGAGAGAGAAAAGGGTGAAAAAAAAGTTTACAGAGAAAAATTGAAACCAATTTTTCAGAGAAGGAAGGAGAGGAAAATTTTATAGAAAGCCTCACAAGCAACTTGAGAAGCTATCCGTCACAGTATTTTTTAGCTCAGTTTTTTGCAGAAAGAAAGTCTATTAATAATCGCACCCCAAACCCTGTAGCATACTTTGGATGGTAGCGTTTTTTCTCACTGAAAAATGCCGTGCTTGCAATATCCAAATGAGCCCAAGGAGTTTCTCCACAAATTCTTGTAAAAACATAGCTGCGGTAATAGAGCTAGCAGAACGGCCGGAACTATTTTTCATATCCGCAATATCTGATTTTAGATAAGTGTGGTATTCCTCGTACAAAGGTAAACGCCAGACTCTTTCAAACGTTTTTGAGCCTGAGCGCATTAAAGCATTTGCAAGGTCATCATTATTGGAAAACACGCCGCAAGCTTCGGGACCAAGAGCCACATCAATGCCTCCCGTCAAGGTAGCAACATCGATAAGACGAGTGGGTTTTAAATACTTAATGGCATAAGTGATTGCATCTGCAAGGACTAAGCGACCTTCAGCATCAGGGTTATTAACTTCAATTGTTAATCCCTTGCAACTCTTGTAGACATCCCCTGGTTTAAAACTATTAGAGTCAATACTATTTTCTGTGGCTGGCACTACTACCGTTAGATTAACCTCAAGCCCTAAAGAAGCTGCAGCATAGAGAGCGCCTAGTACGGCCGCACCTCCTGCCATATCAGCTTTCATCGTTTCCATTGAGCCTACAGGTTTTAAATTAAGGCCCCCGGTATCGTAGGTGATCCCTTTACCAATTAATACTGTATGTTCTTTAGATAGGGGATGGCCTTGGTAGGACAAAATAATCATGGCAGGATCGCTGGTTGAGCCCCTATTCACAGCTAAAAGCAATTCTAATTTCTCTTTTTCTATCTGCTTTTTATTAAGGATAGTCGCTTTCACATGAGGAAGCTTACTTTCAAGAGCTTTTGCAAAGCTTGATAAGTATTGAGGGGTAACCTCATCGGCATTCCTATTTACCAAGTCGCGTGCCATGTAAACACCTTCAGCAATTTTACCACAGCGTTGCGCAATCGCTAGCTCTTGCTTAGATAGATTGATAAAGGTCACTTGCTGCAATAATACAGAATGCTCAGCTTTGGTGACTTGCTTAAGTTCATCAAAATTATAATTAGCTAATAAAATTCCTTCCGCTATACCAGTAAGGAGGGCATCTTTTGCTAAAGTATCTACCTGGGGGCAAAAGAGGCAAATATTTTTGATATTTTTTTGATGGCATAAGTGGGTTAACTTAGCATATATACGGCGTAATTTTTCTGTATCAATTTTTTCTTTAGCTCCTAACCCTATCAAAGCAAGCCTTTTGCCCTCCTTGGTGCTGGTATCATAGACTACCAGAATTTCACCTTCTTTTGCGGAAAAATCCTGCATCATAAGGGGAGCAAAATGAGAAGCATATCGATCGATTTGAGCCGCCTTTTCTGCTTGCTTTTTCCCTTGCCAAAAAGGTAAAACAAGCAGCTCAAATTTTTTGCTATCTTCATTAGAGGAGGAAAAAAAACGCATTCACGCCATCCTTAGTTGGATCAAAAGGGAATATTATCATCATCGGGTACATTAGGAGCCGGCTTATAACTTGATTGATTGCCAGGATAGGAAGAATAGCCTGTATTCCCTGTCGATTGAGAAGTATAAGAGGGTTCAGAATAAGCACTCGGGCTATTGTAGGAAGAAGGAGTAGAAGCTTGGCCATAAGAGGCTTGACCAGAGGGCTCTTGACCAGCTCGGTCTGCTTTACCAAAGGGGCTAAAGCGAATCATTTCTGCTGTTAAATCAAGAGATACTTGAGGACGTCCTTCTTTATCTGTATAGATTTCAGGCTTGCCCATTTCGCCAATTACAATAAGTGCGCTACCCTTTTTTATATAAGGCATCATCTTATCAAAACGCTCTCCCCAAATGGTCACACGCCACCAAACTGTTTCATCTTTCCCACTTTTACGAGTATTCGTTGCCAAGCGTAACATAGTAACTTTTTGGCCACCTGGTGTAAAACGAACTTCGGGATCTGTCCCTAAATGGCCTGCGATTTCAATGATAATCATTTTATTAAACCTCGCTAATTTTGTTCATATTGTACCTTTTCAAGGATACTTTTATTTTAATCTATACAATAGAGTATCAATCGAGCAAAAATCAAGGCAAAAATCAAGGACTGCTCCAAAGATTCACAATATAAAGTAAAACTTTTTTTTTGATCTGAGCTGTTGCAAATCAAAAACAGCTTTTCAGTTAAGTGTCCCCTTAAATAGTTTTTCAAAAGTCAACAAAAATGCACCTTCTTTTAAGAGGGAAAGAAAATGTATTTCTAATAATTTTTACAAGGAAGCTTGCTAATAAGGATCTGAAGCTAAGGAAGCTTTAACATTAAAAGGAAAGTTTTTAGAGAATAGAGAAAATTAACAGACATTTATAAAGCATCTAAAAACAGGTATACGCAAGACACCTACATGCCTTGCGGTATATCTAGGATTAGATTTTGATAAATCCTGGGGTCTTCCCGCCGGGTCCCATGGAAGGTCCATCTGATAGATCTCCTAATAAAGAAGGTGAATCAGGCTGATGTGCTTCATCGCGTCCGTCGCATACTTCTTGGCATGTCTTGCGCCATTTTTCAACAGTTTCAACATATAAAGGAGCAAAAGCGCGCAATCTATTGCCTTCAGCATGCTCCATTTCGATGGTGCAGTGAATCAAAATGAGTTCTTCTTTAACAGCTACTCCAACTCCGCCTCCAGCCATTTGGCCACCAAGCATCGAGCCCTCAAGCAAACGCTCATAAAGACGCAGCTTGGTTTTATTATCTTTTGGAAGGCCATCTAGTAGGGGTGAGTACAAATATAGCCTTTTTGAATTAGGCTCATAGGTAAGATGCAATGAAAATTCGTCATCTATCCCTAATATACACGTATTGTTTTCATCGAATTCAAGCCCTTCAAGGCCTAACTCTTTACCAAATTCTTTGAGATTTTCCTTCGCATTTTCAAAAGACATGTTAAAACCTCCTCAGGACATTTCTGCGAATTTTTTATTATCCTATCATTAAACCAAGGTGGCATCACTTATTAAGCAAAGACCTTTTGAGAGATTACTACTCTCTTGATCTAACTTTAAGCTTCATTAACTCAATTATATTCTTGTTTAGCAATAAGAATCAATTAATTTTAGCAAGCAGAAAAAACCCTTGAAGCTATAGAACATCTAACAAGCCTAGAGAATTATTTAAGTTTCTTAAAATCAAGTGCTTAGTAAAAAAATTGGTTATTTACACCTCTCTATGTTTCTAAGGCAGTTTACAATTCATCACCCCCTTATTTTTTTATAAATTCAACCAATAAAGCCTAAAAAAGGCTAAGTTTTTACTTTTCCAGGCTCCAGCATCCTATCTTCTCTATAAGGCTTTACTCCCCTTGGACCCCTAAGCTAGGTTTTCTTTACCTTTAAACCTTTGGATTTTAAAAAAATCATTTTATAAAATTACCTTTATATTTATAAAATGCAGGAATGAATACTTTTAATTATAAAGTTGGAGCTGGAAGTCCGTTTCCCTTGGGAGTTACTTGGCAACAAGATGGGGTTAACTTTTCTTTAGTTTCATCGAAAGCTTCATCGGTCATTTTAGCTTTATTCGATTCTCCCACTAATCAACCCTTTATAGAACTCTCTTTGGATCCTCTTCTAAATAAAACGGGCGATATCTGGCACCTTTTTCTGGCGACTACTCTTAGCAAGCCGTTAGGTTATGCTTATAAGGTAGGAGGCCCCGATAAATATTTTGACGCCTTCAGCTATCTATTAGATCCGTATGCTAAAGCTGTTATTTCTCCTAAAATTTGGGGAGCTAGGCGCCAGGCGCCTAACAAAGATCATCCTCTTTTTTTAGGGCTGCTTTATCCTGAAGAAAAATTTGACTGGGAAGATGATAAAAAACCCCAAATCTCGCATAAAAACTTGATTATTTATGAAATGCATGTGAGAGGGTTTACTCAACATCCCTCCAGCCAAGTCAAGGCACCCGGAACATATTTAGGAATGATAGAAAAAATTCCTTATTTACAACAGTTAGGCATTAATGCTGTTGAATTACTTCCCATTCAAGAATTCAATGAATGTGAATACCCATTCCCTCATCTTTCTCTTCAAAAAAATTTATTTCAATATTGGGGATACTCCTCTATCAACTTTTTTGCTCCTATGAATCGTTATGCATTCAGCCTTGCTCCCTGGGCAGCTCTACAGGAGTTTAAAAAAATGGTAAAAGCTTTTCACAAAGCAGGCATAGCAGTAATCCTGGATATTGTTCTTAATCACACGAATGAAGGGAATGAAGATGGCCCCCTTACCTCTTTTAAAGGTATTGATTGTAATACTTATTATTTGAAAGATAAAGAAAACAGATTCATGAATTTTACAGGTTGTGGGAATACTTTCAACACTAATCATCCTATTCTTCAGCATTTTATTCTGGATGTTTTACGCTACTGGGTTGTAGAAATGCGCGTAGATGGTTTTCGCTTTGATCTGGCTTCTATATTTAACCGTGGTATGCAAGGGGAAGTTCTTGAAACAGCTCCTATTGTCGAAGCGATTTCTTATGATCCTGTCCTTTCGCAAACAATTTTAATTGCTGAACCTTGGGATGCTGCTGGCCTCTATCAAGTAGGAACATTTTCCCCTAAAAAAAACCGATGGAGTGAATGGAATGCCCTTTATCGAGATACTGTTCGACGCTTTATTAAAGGAACGCCTTACACAAAAGATCTGTTTGCCTCTCGCCTAGCAGGTTCTCAAGATATTTATAGCTTTCATTCACCTTTAAGCAGCATCAATTTTATAACGGCCCACGATGGATTTACTCTCTACGATTTAGTCGCCTACAATCATAAGCATAACCTAGAAAATGGAGAAAACAACCAGGATGGTACCAACCAGAATGAAAGCTGGAACTGTGGTCTAGAAGGGCCCACGGAGGATTTGCATATTAACGATCTAAGGGAACGGCAGCTGCGTAATTTTCATTTAGCTTTAATGATGTCCCAAGGAATTCCCATGTTACAAATGGGGGATGAATATGCTCATACAAAAAAGGGTAATAATAATACTTGGTGCCAAGATAATGAGCTTAATTGGTTCCTGTGGGATAAACTTCAAGAGAATGCAGCATTTTACCGTTTTTATCGCTTAATGATTAAATTTAGAAAGCAAACCCCAGCTCTGCAACAAGGAAGATTTTTAAACGAACAGGATATTTTCTGGAGAGGAACTGACGGAGAAAAAATAGAGTGGGATAAAGAAACACAATTTTTAGCTTTTACTTTGCTTGCTAGAGAAGAAAACGCAATTCTTTATTGTGCTTTTAATGCACAAAATATTCCTCAAACAATTTTCATCCCTATGCTTGAGAAGGCTCAATGCTGGCAATTAATCATCAACACGGCTAACCCCTCTCCCTATGATTTTTATGAGGAGGGACAAGAGCCGTGGATTGAACAGCCATTATTACAGATGCCAGCTTTTTCAGCTGTTCTACTCAAAAAAAAGCTTAATTAACTCATTAATAGCTAAAAATTTGCTTTTACTTCAAAAACCTTGATGGGCCAATTTTTCTATCCACCTTATCCTAATAAATTTTTTTTCTTGTTTAGCAACAGTTTTCTCTCCTTGCATTTTGTTGGCCTTTTATTTCCCAGCTTTTCTAAAGCACAAGCATACTGTTGCCCCCCTTGCTTATTCTAGGATGTATATCCATAGCTTTTAAAGAAACTCTATCTGTATAACAAAAAAATCAACCTTTCTATTAAGTGGGCTCTCCTCGTAAAAAATAAGCTCTTTATAGGTATAGAATGCATAAAGAGCGACTCCAAGAAACCCTAGCACGCATTAACTCTTAAAAGTTAGTAGGAAAGAAAAATTTGTTCTAAAAATCTACATTTTTTCATCAATACACTTACCCCACCCCCTAAATTAAGAAGCCTTTTGGCAAAGCTTAATTTATACGCGTAGGAGCCAATCCTTATACAATCATACCCTTAGCAAAATCCTAATCTTAAGTAGAAAAATAAGGGGTAGAAAATTATATGCCTAACTAGTTTTTTTTAAAGCCTATCCGCTGATTATCTTATGGCAACTAGCTAGCTTTTTAGCTATTGCTCCTAGCAGATAAAATTGGTTTCCTTTGATTTTTTAATATCCTTAGGCATTTAAAGTTCATGCTATTTTAACCTCCCAATAATGAAAAAAAACAACCTGCTAACTTTACCTTTATAGTTATTTCCTCTCTAAAGTTTTCCTAATTACGTTCTTTTAGCTTGCAAAGAACATAAGGCTGTATGCTTTAGGCAAAGCTAAATAAATTTATTCATTAAAAGGTTTTTTATGTATATTTAATTTACTTTTTAAAAATCGCCTGCTATACTAATTGTAAACCTAGCAGTGGTATCTCTTATGAATAAAGATTTTCCTTCCCTTCCTCCGGTGGCTCCTCCTCTTTTTGTCAACCCTATTTCTAACACGGAAGAGAGGAAAGTACCGAATCAACAAGCTCAAAGAGTAGATAAAATTGCTTTACCAAAAATAAAGGAAATTACTTTATGGGAAAAGCTTTGCCACAAACTCAATGTAATAGTTACCTGGCTGAAGTCTATACCAAGCAAAATTTTTAACGTTTTTAAGTGCTGCTTTAAAGATTCTCATGAAGATTTCGATGAATTCGTGGAAGATGATGACGAAGAATATATTGGAAGACGCGTAAGCCAAGAAATGCAAATCTTTCCTCATCCTACGCATTCTACCTTAATAGGTAAGGAAGCACCACCTATAATAGAAAGTCCTCTTACACAACAAGCTTTTCTAGACGGACTCGAGGCAAATGTTTTACAGCTAAGGTTAAAGGCCGAGCTGCTAGAGACTGAACCTGGGGTAAATAAGGAAGCTTTAGAAAAAGCAAAATCTAAGATTAATAACCTCTTAGATAAAATTTCTAATCTACCTGCTTCCTTAAAAAAAGGCAAAACTGGCAAAAAAATAAATGGATGGAAAGAAACTTTAAAAACTGCACAGACAAAGTTAGAACTTTTAAAATCTCCTCAGCAGATGGATTCCTCCTTAAAAATAGAAAGCGGATTTGTTAATTTGCTACAAAAGCTAAAAGACAACTTAGAAGTAGCTAAGGGTCATGGAGCTAAAAAACCATTGAGCATGCCTCCAGTTTTTAAGAATAAACAAAACAATTGCTGGTTTCATGCTGCTATCCAGCTGTTATGGGTGATGGGCGATTCATTTCATCAGTTGGTAGCAGAAAAATACCAAGAACGCTCTATGTTAGTAGACACCTACAATAAGGAAATGGATGAATATAATGAGTGCTTGTTAAATTACCAGACTAAATGTGAGCAACGCAAACAACTGCTGCTTGACCAACTTAAAGCTTTGAAAAACTTTAGAAAAGAACTTAAAGCCTATTCATTAGCTCAAAAAAGAGCTGAGACTGAATATCAAAGAACTTTTCCACGCTACGAAGAAGAAAAACAAGCTTGGGATATTTATTTGGAAGAAAAAAAGAGATGGGAGGCCGCGGACCATGCCACTGCGCCACCTGCAAAACCTCAAGACAATGAGCCTGTGCCACCTGTTATGGAAAACCTTGCTTTTCCTAAGGCTCCTGAGGTTGAAATCAATGAGATCATTCAAAAGCCTAAACTGCCCTTAGAGCCTATTGATCCAACACTTTTACTTGATTCCATTCATCTGCTAAGTGAAGCGTTGCAATTAGGCAATCAAGATGCCATCACTTCAGCAGCAAAATGCCTAGAAAAAGCTACTCCCTTGCTGGATGCTGAGTTCGTAAATAGAGGCGCGCAATACGATGCTGATGTTTTTATAACAGCACTCTTTTCCTATCTTTCCCTACCTTTTTTTAAAGTTGAAAAAGAAATCAAAGGTTTACCTGGGACCATTTTTAAGGATATATCCCATTTCCGAGAAGATAGTACATCAATTTTAAGGCTCCCCCTTCTTTCGGACCAAACGAATTTCCAAGAAATTTTAAATGAAGCTTATCGCCCACAAGTATTTGATAAAGAGCCCGGGTGCTCTTTTGATCGAGAAGAAAATGGAGAGGTGAGAAGAGTAACCCAATATAGTGAGCAAGAGAAATTAGTAGAAATTAAAGAACGTGGGTTTATTCTTGTACATGTAAAACGTTATAAATACTTTGTGTCCACCCAGAGAAAAGATAAATATGAACAACTTATTAAAAACAGGGCCAAACAATTAATTAAAAAGGATAGAGCAAGCTCCATCAGTAAAGAAGAGGCAAAGAAAACAGCACTGGAAATGCTAAAAGAGGAAAAACTTATCCCTCCTTCCTATCCCCCAACGCGGTACGAATCTAAAAAAATTTCCACTCCTCTAAACTTTCCTAACAGCCATCGCATTAACTTCTCCCAAGCTTTTAAAGATCAAACAGATAAAGATTACGAATATGAATTAGTAGGAGCTGTCTTACAAGAAGGAACTTTAAATGCAGGTCATTACAAGGCAAATGTTATGGGAGTTAATCCCCATAGTGGAAAATCTCAATGGTATCATGCTGATGATTTGAAAGATCATATAGCTTCCTTTACCCTCTCGGAAGCGCGTACATCGAATGCAAATGGCTACATCTACTTGTTTAAGAAAGTAGCTAAGATGGCTGATCCTTCTCCACAAGCACCGGGATAAAAAAACTTATCCTCCAATAAAAAACCTGTTTTTAAAGGATGAGTCAGCTTTTAAAAGTTAATGCTTTTTTTACCACAAATATAATTTCTTAACTCTAAAGTAACTATTCAGGACCTCTCGTTTGCTTAGAAAATTTTTGAGCTTGAAAACATCGCTTTAACCTGCGGAATGTGGGATATAAACTTAAAAAATATAAAATAGGATTAAACAAATAA
>NZ_JRXI01000130.1:0-6929 GCF_000813645.1 Neochlamydia sp. TUME1
ACAAATAATTTTTTACCAAAAGTCTATACGAATCCATCTATATATACTTGCCAATGAATTTCAGAGGGATTACACAATTTAACCCACATTCTCTCATTAGTATCGGCATTATTACTATAAAACTCTCCTGTGGGCATTCGAATATCTAATCGAATTTTCCATTTATTAGCCAAGCATCCCAATTCATCAGCAGATAGCATAGGTGCCTTTTCGCGGACATATTGACAATAATTTTCGAAAATATTTTTCCATTGTCCTTGTATCTGACTAAGCACAAAAAAGTAGGTAATATTTTGATTTATAATATCTATGGCAGCGTTTACAACTTTATCACCTTGGCTGTTAAACTGTGTAGACTTTAATATACCAAATAATTTTAACGTTGATATAAATTTTTCTGTATGGGTATTTTGCTTACTTGAAAATCTTGTCAGTAATGTTTCTAAGTATTTAGTACCTTTGTGACCCAGCAGTTGAAGTAAATCAGCATTTTTGTGTCTTACTTCCACCCAGGCTGCGGCATATAACTTATAAATTATAATGTAAGATTTTACTTGGTCCGGTTCATCTTTACAATACTGAGAAAGCAGCTCTGAAAAGAAGTTTTCTGTGATTTCTCCAACACCCTCCTCTAACTTTTTATGGATTTTTGCACGTATCACGCTAATATCATCAACTTCTATTTCAATTCCCTCAATTTCTTTCAATATTTCATTCAATTCTTCCTGTTCGATAACTAAGCGATATTGAAGATATTCATTTTTTAATTTAGCTAAAATTGACTCGTTACTTATAGTAAAAGCTTCCATATCTATTGGAAGGCGATATCCTTGGATGTAGTCTAAGCAACAAGAAATGAAGCTTTCTTGCCGAAGGCTTTTATATTCATTGCTCACCTTAAAAGCTTTAATTAACTCCTCTCTTAATTGGGTATCTATGCTTTTAATTTTTTCGGTTGCATGGTAATTTGTATTTTTTAGCAACTTACCATCTAGGTCAAATATGAAGGGGGGAATTTCTTCTGTAAATTTTTTACTGTTGCCTACCGCATGAGCTAATTTTACTCCTAGAGCCAATGCAAACAATCCACAACTATTTCCGAAACCAGATACATCAATAATTTGTCCTTCCATTCCATCTGACCAACCTACGCTTTGTGTTAATTTTACAGGATTAAATAGCTTTTTCTTTGCTAAACGCGTCCTTGGGAATGTTGAAGATGGTTTTACTAATAGTGCTTTTTGCATCTCTTTCTTATGCTCAATAAGCCAGTTTCTAGATTTCTTTGAGGCGATTGAATATTCAAGCCCCCTTTGTGCTTGGCTACCTAAATTTATAAGATGAGTTAAAAGAGATGGACCAAAAGGAAGCTTTAGAGGTAAGTAAAACGATAAAGGAGAATTAACAGATAAATCTTCTTTTAAAGGATGTCTTTTTACTTTATCGCTTGCAAATGCTAATCTGAGCATTTCTTGTATTTCTAGATTTATAGCATATTCAGATTCTGGCTTATCGGTAAAAAAAACCGAAACTGCCTTTTCTGTGTGTTGAAGCATCAGCCTAGTTTGCTCGCCTACTTTGCTTCCATTTATCTGAATTTCTATTATATTTGGATAATTTTTAATTATTTTTAAAAGCTCTACAAGCTCCGAGTTCGGCTGTATCGCCCCTGTTTGAACTTGATTTTTTTTCTCCCTGCAAATTTCATCCTCAAATTGAAGATGGCAAAATTTTAATTTAGTCAGTTGAGGATGTATAGAAAGAAAGTCGGCAATCAGATCTAGCTTTTCAGGAGTTAAGACTTTACCCCATATTTTAGAAAAAATTTCTAACTCTGAACAATGCAGAGCCCTGCGATTAAAATTACTTTCCAGATAGTACCATATACTTAACAGCTCCTTTCCGTAGGAAAGTCGTACATTAACTCGTTCTTTGGCTTTTTGCACATAATTTTGATACTCTTTTAATAAATGAAGAATAGGTAAACGGTTTTCAAGGGCTTTATTCTTCTGCGCTAAGTAGGTATACATGCCCTCTTTGTCTTTAAATCGAAGTTTAAACTTAAGAGTTTCATCATCTTGTAAGTCAGAAGCAAAAACCAGCTCGAGAAAAGTTTGTAAAATTAAAGCACTAGCATTTAGCTTCTCTAAAGTAAACCCTCCTTTTAAAGCTAATAAGATGGCTGGATCGTGTTGTTGATATTTGCTTGGAAAAGTATCGTTTATTTTTTTAGTCGTCATTTTTTTTTCTATTACTTGATAATTCCCCTTAGTCGTTACCTCAGTAATAAGCTTGCCGAGAATACTTAAATAATGGTCAAAAAGTCCCTCGAATAACCTATTTGAAAGACAGACCGTATAGATAATTGCCTGCAAGTCCTGGCCTACTTTTAAGATATCCTTAAGAGTTTTTAAGCGATGCTTTTTAGAGTTTTGAGCTTTCCTAGCTACTTCTTTCAATTTATCATTATAAATTAAGCGCATGAAGTTCTGAAAGCCATCTGCCCACATAGTAAAATTGGTAGGCTGCCAATTTTCTATAGGACAGCATCCGATCCTGATAGCGTATTGATAGAGATAGCCGATATTACAATCCCAACCTCTAGGTAAGGCAAAGAGAATCTTCTGCTGATTTTTTATATCATCGATGCTTTTTACCTCACTAAAGTCATCAGCATAATGACCTATTGCAATTTTACTAGTAGATTTTTGAATAGCCCATCGTGCTGTATCAAAGTAAATTTGTTTATATTCTTTAGCGGTAAGGGCTCCAAAATAGCGTAGATACTTTTCTATTTTAAATTTGGCATCATTGAAACGTTCTGCATTAAGCTCCTTGAACATTTCATAACTTTCCTTAGCAAAAAGTTGCTTTTGTAAGACCGTACATTTTACTTGGTATTCTTCAAGCGAGTTGAATCGCTTATATTCCGGAAATTCCTGCAAATAAAGCGTTTGCCAAACTTTATATATTTGCAAATCATTAATACCTACTTCAAATAAGCGCAAAGGGTGTAAAGGGGCAAGAGCAAGAGGACTTAATTTGCTTACTTGTAAGAAATCAAGTATACGAGGAGACTCATTTAAACTATCCCACACGCAAGGTAGTAGAGAAGAATCTAGGTGATTGGCATAAGAGGTAGGGTCCAAAGTAGAGTAAGTCTTAAGTTGTTCTTTAATTGCCTTTTGATTAAGTAGTGTCTCGAAAGGGCTCCCTTTAACGCTTTTTCCTGTTAGCAGTAAAAAAGCTCTAAGAAGTTTTACATGCATATCCAACCGCTGCAATGATTTTTCAAAATTTTGCTGATCAATAGAGCCGGTATTTTCTAATAATCCTGTAGCTATCCTTTGTCTATGTAGAAAGAAAAATTTTTTAATATTATCTTTCAGTTCACTTTCCTTTCTGGTGTGTAATTTTTTTTTCTTCTTCAAAGTAATTGTTCGGCTATCAGAATTTTCCCAATAATTTTCGATAAAGTCTAATAAATGGTTGCCATATTTTTCTTTTTGTCCGTGATCTTTGAATTTATGCATGCAAGGTTTGCGTCCATCTAATTCCATTTCCCCAAAATGTTTTGCTTCTACATTGATACCTTCCAATCCATTCCAATCTCCTTGAAAAGTTACTGTCTGCAGTAATTCTTGTTTACCAGCTTGATTCACCTGATGAATGGCAATAGCCATTTGCCAATGTGGATTTGGGTTCATATGGTGAGCGGATATAGGAGGATCTAGGACTAAAATAGAACCCTCCTCATTTTTACATACATTGTTACCTTTTAGCCATCCTTTCCCACCCCGCCTAGGTACAAGAATTATATTAGAGACTTTTACACCTTTAATGGATTTAGCTTGGCAAGCTCTGAAAGATATAATTCTTAGAAATTCTGCACAAATATATGGAGAAGAAAGTTTGACAAATTTATAAATGTTTTTCTTATCTTTTAAATCAATCTTTTTTAAAGCCAAAGTTTTTTTTTCAAAGTATACTTCATGCATCTTTGCTATTGTCTTCTCAACACGTCCCTTTTCAAGAAGCTCTTCATGCTCAGCATTCATTCCATATGGAGGACACGTTTCCCCGGAATTGTCGCATGGTTCAATACTTCCTTCTACATGATTGATGTTCCCTAAATTGATGTTCCCTGATGTAAATTGATTAATAAATTCTTCAATTTGCGCAGAAGTATATAAAAAATCAATTATTGGAATCGTAAGATTAGGGTTTTCTCTCTTTCTATGCTCATCCGTGCATTCTTTTAAAAATTTTTGATTATAGGATTGAGAGTAAGCAAGGACAGATTTTTTTTACAGCCTCCAAGCTATCATAATAATCTTTAATTAAAACTTCCCAAAAAACAGAATTATCTTGAATTTCCAGGATCATTTTTTTGCCATTCTGGCCGATGTGTAGAACGGATTCTAATAATCTATTGTCTAAATCGGGATCAAAGTTGATAAACATTTTTTTCAACGCTAAATATTTATCTATTGCTCGATACCATATCCAAGGATTCACAATCTTATTAAATGAAGCCGTTGATTCTGCTGCTTGGTTTCTTTTTTCAACAGCATAATAAGCTAAAAATCCTATCAATGAATTTAATTTATGAGGAACACTTTCAAAATCTAAATACTCGTTGATATGATTAGGTAAACGCTGATCTGCTTCAAGGCTTCCATCGTTACTCCAGATATTCCAAAAACCTTCTCCAGTAAGAATGGGATTTGCAGCATGAGCTTTAGCCCAATTTACAAGAGACTCCATTAAAACGGGAATACGCTTCCTGGCTTTAATGCTCACCACCCCTTGAAGAGAATTATCTGCTGAACTGCACAAATCGGTGAATCCAAACAACAATTGATCTTGCACATTTTGAGAAGTTTGTTTGAATAGCAAATTAATGCTAGATTGCAAAGCTTGGATTGAGCTTCCAAGCTCCACACGCACCTCGCTATTTAGTAGTAGTTGTTGATGTTTTAGCTGTTGGAAGCCTTCTTTAATCGCATCTAAAATAACTTTTTGTCCTTCAAAAACATGTTTAAATTGCTTATTCATGGACTTATGTAAATCCCCTAGCTGCTCAGATAAAGACCCTAATTTTTCCAGGACAAGCTGCGTGGGGTCGGGCCCTCCGCTCATAAACAAGCTAATAAAAGCCAGGGCGGCACCTCCAATCATTCCTACCGGGCCTAAGACGGCGCTAGGTCCTAACACGCTCAGCGCTGCGCTACTCAAATTGCTTAATTGATCTACAGCGGTAAAAATAGAAAAAACTGTTTTAGCTCCCTGGGCTGCTGTTTGTAATTCCTTACACCCTGTCATTCCACCTAATTGGTCTAAAAAATCGATAGCTTGGTTATAATTTTGTAACTGCTGTTTCTGGACAGCTTGCTGTTTTTCAGCTTTCATCCAACTATGTACTTCTTCAACACTACTGTGCAACTGTTGCATGACTTGATTACTTTGTGTTAAGCTATTATCAAGTAGAAGCTGTACTTCCTCTTTAGAAATTCCTAATTCCTGACAAGTAATGTTTATTTGTAAATGTAATCCTTCGGATGTTATAGTAGATTCAGAAGATGGGGAGCATGGAGGACAAGGAGATGCAGTGTCTTCAGGATAGTCAATAGTTTTTTTTGGATCAGGGAACGTCTGAAACTTAGTAGCACTTTTTGCTGCTTCTATGAATTTTTTACTCCTTGTTGTGATAGCACCTTTTACTAAAGGAGAGGTGCCGGGCATTACTTTATCAGCTAATTTACTAATAGGTTGAAATAATGTATCAACCACACTACTTATTCGCGCTTCAAGAACAGCATTTTTTACCTCTTCTGCTACTTGCATAGGCTTCAAACTGTTTTTAAATGCTTCATATGTTTTAGCTCGACTTTCTTGCTGTTTTATTTGATAATCCTCTAAGCTCTTGGTTACCTGGTTGGAATCGAGAGAGACTTTAATAGTCTCTGAACTTGCAGAAGAAGGATGCACTGTTTTAGACGACGAAGGTGCAGTTACATTATTCATAGTAAATATCCTCTTAAATAAGTTTAAACAACGATATCTTCAATTTGCTTGCTTGTTTAGTAAATTGTATGCTTTTTTGGTAAGTTAGATGTGAATTTTCTTGCACTTGTAGTTGATTATTCTCTATCCATATGCCAACTTGGCAAAGTTTGAAAACTATTACAACAGAAGAAGGTAAAAAGCCGAAGGAAAAGCTTTGAGCACTGACTAGTAAAAATAAGCTTGTTTTATACATAAAAACCGTGTCAACTTATCTCAATAACAACTTATCCACCACGAAAGCATTTATTTACAACAGAAACTTCCGAAATTACTTTTATCAATACTATTATCAAGCACTTAGGTCTGAATCATGAGCAAACAAGATTGGGATCGGCGCAAGTAGGCATGGGGAAGTATCAATTAATTTCCTAGCAAGTAAAATAATTCGTAAACTTTATATTTGCTTAATCATCTATTAAATAGTACTACTTCGTTAGGTTTAAGAGGTATCAATAAATAGCCTTTTAGATCAGGGTGTTTTGATGAGAAAGATTTGACAAATGATACATAAATCTAGAATTATCTTCTTTCTAAAAGAAGGAGGTAACAATGCCCAGAAGGAAAGCCATTGATAAAAATTTTGTTGATTTGCAAGAAGAGATTGATTTAGAGAGATTTAGAGAAATGGTAAGATCTAACTTTGCAGATTTTCCAGATCCTCGCATAAGCAAGCGATGTATTTATCCTATAGGGTATTTGTTTTTGATTACACTTTCTGGATATCTAGCAGGATGTAATACCGTGGCTGAGATTGCTCATTTTGCAGAAATAAGGGCCAGCTGGTTTGCTGATCTAATAGGATTAAAGGTAGCTGCACCCTCTTATGATACCCTCTGATGGTTTCTTGCTAGGGTCCATCT
>NZ_JRXI01000131.1:0-1206 GCF_000813645.1 Neochlamydia sp. TUME1
GTAGGAATTAAAGGTAACCAAGGCCATCTTAAAGCAGAAGCGTATAACTTCTTTGAGCAAGCAAAAGCGGTTAATTACCAGGGAATAGAGGGAATAACTCGAGAGGAAACTCATGAGAAAAATCGTGGTCGCATAGAAAGTCGTCATGTGTGTGTAGTCAATGCCTTACAGTGGCTTCCCC
Organism: Neochlamydia sp. TUME1; assembly: GCF_000813645.1. NCBI lineage: Bacteria > Pseudomonadati > Chlamydiota > Chlamydiia > Parachlamydiales > Parachlamydiaceae > Neochlamydia > Neochlamydia sp. TUME1. The sequence continues at coordinate 182 of NZ_JRXI01000131.1, forward strand.
AACGGGAGAAATGGCATTTGCAGTCCATAATTGAAGTACGTTCTGAACGGAAGGTAGCAGATAAAGTAGAACAAGCTATCCGCTATTATGGATCTAGCCGAAAAGCAGGGGCCAAAGAATTTGCCAAGTGGATTCAAGCGCACTGGGCGATAGAAAATAGTTTGCACCATGTAATGGACGTAGTTTTTAAAGAAGATGCTTCATTAAGTGATGTAGGCTTTAGTGCTGAAAACATGGCTCTAATCAGACGCTTAGCTACTAATATAATAAGAACGATGGATTCAGGGCGAGGGATTACCGATGCTAGACAAAATGCCACTTATGCACCTAATTATTTGAGAGAATTACTAGGTAGTTCGACCTGATTTACTCTAAAAAATTTCTTCATCGTATCAATTTTAGAAAGAAAAAATGTAAATTTTCTTTTAGTGGTAAGCTAAAAAAGTAAAAATCCAAGAATTTTTGTTAGTGAGAATGAAAATTGGCTAAAATTTAAGAGTTTTAGCGTAGGAGGTAGCCTTCAAGATAGGTTTTTAAAGCAATTTGAAGAAGAAATTAAGCTTTTTTAGCCTGAATAAAGACGTTTGGGAGAAGTTTGAGCGACTAGCCAGTTATAGATTAAACGCATATTATGGCCAATCCCACATAAAATGGCGTTATAACGATCTCCCCATAGGCCTTTAAGGTGGTTACGACCAAGCTTGCCATCATTCTTCATATGGCCGATATGAGGTTCTATGGCTTGGCGTCTTTTGATTTGGGTTTTAATCCATTTGGTGAGGCCTTTTCTTTGCCCAGAGATAAATATAGTTTTACCTTCTACTGTATGGCCTCGATAACCTTTATCTACAAATGCTACTTCAATATTCTTACCGCTGTTGTTTTGAGCATTTTTAATAGCTTCTTCAAGGGTGTGCCCATCGTATGGGTTGCCATGAATGGCCCTAAGATCTAAAGTTAATCCCTCTTGATGAGTGATGACTAGCGAAGCTTTGCAGCCAAATTCATATTTTTTCTCTACTTTA
>NZ_JRXI01000132.1:0-10017 GCF_000813645.1 Neochlamydia sp. TUME1
GGCGGGCATGGGCTTAAGCTAAGCACGCATGCACAATGCTGTTTTAGCTAGCTTTTTGTAGGTTTGGCGCAAAGTGATTTGGCTACTATCGGCCATTTTTACAAGCGCTTGAATAGACTTAAAGTAAAGTTTAGCGTCGGTAGGAAAGGCGATAGCTTTAGGCATTACGGTGGTATCGGCGATGACTTTTTTAAGGCTTTTTTTTTCACCGCGCCTGTCAAAACGGCTGCTGCAATCGTCCCTTGTAAAATCTTGCTAAGTCCATCTTCGCCTAATCTATGCCTCCATTTAATTAAAGAAGTAGGATGGATAGGCAGCGCATGATGCCAAAATTCATACCCACAAAAGTATTGCCAATAAGGATTTTCTACCCATCGATGCACTACATTTTTATCCGAAAGTCCATACATATGCTGTAAGATAAAGAGCCCTACAACTAGCTTTACAGGCTTAGCTGGCTGGCCTATTTTTTCTACAAACAGCTTATCAAACTCTTCTTCCAACTGTTTCCATTCAATCAATTTGGATAACTGGATAAGAGGATGATTTGGATTAAGTTCATCGCTAAAGCGAGATTTAAAGAGGCGACCTTGTTGGTTATCTAGCTTGATTGGTTTCATAGTCAACTTTGCAAGAAATTAAGAGCTTTAGAATCATTTAGGCGTAAACAAATTATAGCAATTGGGGAGAAAAAGTGCTCTCAAAATATTGTTCAAGCATGGAACACCCTTTAAATCATGTCAAACTAATTAACAAACCTTACCTACATTAATACCAGAAAGGCACTTAACGAGGTAGTACTACATTAGCTTAGTAGGCGCCTAGCTTCTTGCAGAGTGTATTTCATTAGATTAAACTCTGCTTTGTAGAAACTTATCTTAATAAAGCTTAAGCAATTTTTATTTAGCAGGTCCTGCTGCTCGCCGCATTTAACTTAGAGCCCAATCCTTTCAAAGCTTAGCTAGCCTTACCTGTCATTCGTGCGAGCTCTTGCTTGCGGGTGGAAGCATCTAATAAATTAACAAAGGTTACTGTCCGATCCCCTACCACCTTTTTGGAAATTTGAAGGTGATAATCAGCATGTTGAGCGACCTGAGGAAAATGAGTAATGCATAATACTTGCAGGTCTTTGCCAATGGCTTTAAGTTTTTCTCCCACGATTGCTGCTGTTGCGCCTCCAATGTTTGAATCCACTTCATCAAATATCAACGTAGGGATACGTTGTTTATCACTTAAAACAGTTTGCAAAGAGAGCATGACCCGAGATAGCTCTCCGCCGCTTGCACAGTCTTTGATAGGAATACGACGTTCTCCGAGATTCGGGAGCAGGAAAAATTCTATTTTATCATCTCCATAACGGTTTCTCTTAGAAGGATGAATATCTATTTGAAAATCTACCTTTGGCATATTCAAAGAACATAACTCCTTTTTCAAAGCAGCAGCTAACCTTACCGCAGCTTTTCGACGGCTATCCGATAATTGTGAAGCTCTCTGATTATTTTTCGTTTTAGCAAGTTCAAGTTTGTCTTTTAGCTCTTCAATTCTATTATCCGCATTTTCTAAAACTTGCAATTTTTTTTACTTTCCTCTGCAAAGCTTTGCATATCTTCTACAGTAGGCCCGTATTTCTTCTTCAAACGGGTAATTAATTTTAAGCGTTCATTTATCTCGGAGGTACGCACAGGGTTATATTCTAAGCGCGATTGGTAAAGAGTTAATGCGCTTGCTACTTCTTGGAGCTCTAAAACGGCATTATGGAAAGCTTCAGAAAGGTCTTTTAAGGCAGGATCAAGGCTTGCTAAATAGCCTACAACATGCTGTTGACGATTCAAATGAGGGAGTAGGGCCGCTTTTTCACCATCCAATACTTGGCAGACCTCCTGCACTTTTGTACCCAATTCTTCTGCATGCGTTAAAAGGGTGTATTCGCTAAAGAGTTCCTCCTCTTCTCCTACCTTCAAATGAGCTTCTTCTAATTCTTCAAGTACCATATGGCAGACTTCCATTTCGCGCAATCTTTGAGCTTCGTTATTTATTAATTGCTCCAATTCATTTTGCAAGGCATTTTCTTCTTCCCAGCTAGTTGAAAAGGCTGCCACTTCCTCTTTAATATTACCGAAAAGGTCGAGTAGCTCACGATGGCGATCTAAAGAAAGTAAATCTTGATTAGCATGTTGCCCAACGAGATGAATCAAATGGGTAGATAGAGCACGTAGCAAGCTTAACTGCGCTAGCTGATGGTTAATGAAAGCACGACTTTTACCGGTAGCAAAAATCTCGCGACGTATATAAAGCTCTGCACCCTCTTCTCTATCAATTCCGCTTAATTCCAGTAAATTCTCTACTTCTACCAAGCCTTTTATATCAAAAACAGCCTCCACAACACCTTTATCAGCGCCTTTACGAATTATCCCTGTTTCTGCTCGCTCTCCCGCAGTTAAGCGAATAGCGTTCATGATCGCAGACTTTCCTGATCCCGTTTCGCCCGATAAAACGTTAAAGCCCTCGGCAAAATCTATTTCTGCAGATTCAATAAGTATGATATTTTTAATGCGTAATTGCTTTAGCATAGGTGATATCCTGCGGATAAAGAAATAAATCCACATACGTTTAGACTGCCCATCATTTCTTTTTTAGCTCTCCCCGATTTTTTAATTTTTATTAGACTTAATTGAAATTAATTTTTAAAAACACCTTTTTTAGTGCCGGCTTACCCTTTTCGTATCAAAAAAAGCCTACTTTCATCATCTGGAGTAAGAGATACCTCTGATAAAAAACAAGGCTTATTTTCTTCATCTAAAACCATCTTCTATAAAGAATTGTCTACCCTTTAGATTTAACACCTTTTATATATTCTTTAAAGCTTAGAAGCTATCCCTTTTTACCCTTTAATTTTTTAGGCAAAAAGAAATCGATAAGTAAAAGTTAGGGCATTAACAAATATATTTATTCCTCCAGTAAGAAAAGCTCTCCCCTCTTCGTAGCCTTTAGCTTTTTTAACTTCTCTATGGCTTACTTAATTTTTCATAATAGCATCTAACGTCTTAAAGTGTAATTTAGCCACATGTTCTAACACTTCGCTGCCGTAAGTTTGTACAAGCTTTTTTCCTATCTCAATTGTTTTCATAGATGCTCCTTTAGGAATCTCTATCTTATATTTTTCAGATAATTGATCAAGAGCTTCCACAAATGTTTGGCGGGCAAGTATGGAAGCAGCAGCCACTACTAAATCTTCTTCTCCTCGGTACCTTTGTGTGAGGTTAATCTCCATTTTTTTTCGCTGTAAGGCTCTAATGACCACTCGTTCATCTGCAAACTGATCGATAATTACATTTTGACAACCGGTCCTATTTGCAAGCTGCTCAATAGAGGTAGCGTGTCCCCAAGCTAAAAGATGATTGAGATTTTTAAACTGGATCATCAATTCATTATATTTAGCCGGGTTTATCCTCACTATATGATGCGCATATTCGGCGCGAATCTTATTGCCAATTTTTATAATGGATTGATCGCTTAAAGACTTAGAATCTTTAACCCCTAAGGTTTTTAGATGATGGATAGCATGGCCTTCAGCTTGCACTCCAGCGATACATAAAGGTCCAAAAAAATCTCCCTTACCTGATTCATCAATTCCTATACGAGCCGTTATATCGATCTCTAGATGCGCATAACTAAACTTAAAATTCCCCAGAATGTGAGGCTCTAGATAAAATTCCATAAAGGAGGCCATTTCTTTCCCTTGAACCATTAATTTGCCTGATTGGTAAAGGGTGCAACTGATCCCTTTCTTTTTGGCAGAAAATAGAGTATAAAGAGGTTTTGTTATCTCAAAACCCTGATTTATAAGATCTTGCATTAGCTTATCGGCTATTTTTATGTCTAATTGGGTGACAAAGGTAGTGGACTTGCCAGAGGGAGATGAATCGGTCATGCATTAACTTGAGTTATTATTAATTTTATAGTATAAAAGGTAGTTTTGATAACTGTCAACATAAGGAGAAGGTTGATCTTGTAAAGATCGTTACCTAACATATGAAAATCCGAGAAGAATCTATTCAAATGGGTGAAATTTTTAAGCAGCGCCGTAAGGAGCTTAACCTCTCTCTCAAAGAAATTGAGAATGCGACCTCTATTCGCATATCCCATCTTCAAGCTATTGAAGAGGGGGAAATTGATAAACTTAATTCCCCTGTTTATGCTCAAGGATTCATTCGTCAATATGCAGCTTTTCTAGGCATCGATGGGGAAAAAATTGTTCGAGAGAATCCAGCCATCTTCTCACGTCCAGAAGCGCAAGAATTTGCTTATGGAATAGGAACGCTTGAAGTCCGTGGAAATCCAGGAGCGGGAGTCAAATGGTTTCCTAATGCCATCTGGATAAGTGCTTTTATTTTGCTCATCATTACAGCTTGGTTCACGGCACGGTACTTTGGAGTCATCTAATCATGACCTTATTGCTGCTTAAGCCTTCTCATAAGCTGCCTTTAGCAGCAGCAAGAGGTTGGCTATGTTTAATTTGCTTGGGCCTATGCATGGGAACAGCAGACATTATTCCTGGCATTTCTGGAGGTACCATAGCCTTCATCATGGGTTTCTACGAAGATTTTCTTTATAGTTTAAAAACTCTTAATCGCTCAGCATTTAAAACGTTATTAAAAGGTCATTTTCGAAAATTTTTTAATCTTATTGCTTGGAAATTTTTGTTAGGGTTGTTAATAGGCATTATCCTAGCTATGCTCTGCTTAGCCCACCTAGTCTCCTACCTTTTAAATCATGAAACTTATCGTTCCTTACTCTATGCCACTTTTTTTGGATTGATTATTGCTGCCACCTTACTATGTATGGGTCAAGTCAAGCGTTGGACCCTGTCATCAATCTTCTTATTTGCGAGCAGTGCTAGCTTAGCTTTTTTTTTAACTCAATCATCTTCCATGCTATCTTCATCAACTGCTGATAATCTTTATGATATCAAAATTGATAATATCGTTTCTGATAAGCCTTTGCGCAATTATAATTTTTCCACCCACACGTTAAAAGCAGTTCCTGCCTCAATGCTCTCCGCCATGCTAGCTAAAGAGGCAATTCCACCTACAACGCTTGCCTACAGCTATAAGCTTGCCACTTGGGGGCCCCTAGAATTTTTTCTCCCCAACAGTAAGAGTAAAAGCCTGGACCCATGGATTATCTTCTGCGGAGCTCTGGCTGTGTGTGCCATGATTCTCCCGGGAATATCAGGAAGCTATCTTTTATCTATTCTAGGCATGTATACCATTGCGGTAGGAGCTTTAGCAGATTTTTCTAGTAGCTTAAAAAATGGGCATTTTGATCATCCCTCGTTTCTTATTTTAGCCAACTTATTATTAGGTATTTTTTTAGGCGCCCTTTTTTTCTCACGCTTTATAAGCTGGATTTTAGATAAGCACCATGATTTAGCTATCGCTTCCTTAACAGGCTTTATGATTGGCGCCATAAAAGCAGTATGGCCTTTTTGGAGTTATCAATATGCTCTTTTACCTCTCCATCTTGAAAAAGGTGCTCAGTTAGAGACCCTTGAGCCAATCCTACCCTCATGGACTTCTTATGAAACATGGCTGGCCTTAGGACTTACTGTCTGTGGAGCCCTCTTAGTTTTTGGCCTGCATATTGCAGCCAAAAGTTTACAAAAAAGGCCTGCTTGATTAGCTGAGCTATAAAGCTTGCGAGAATGTGAATAGACAATTTTAAGTAAACAAGCCGTTTTAAGTAGATGAATAGTCTCCCGCTTTTTTTCACCAGCAGTTATGTAAGATAAGACGGTAAAGAAGCAAAAGTCTGTCCTTCAAAAGGAAATTATCCCTTCAGCAACCTACCCCTCCTTAAAGGCCTATTTTTTTAAATATAATCCCATAAGACACGGCCTGAAAAGCCTAGAAATATCTTTAATCTCTATGCAGGCTAATATTTGACTTGGTGGAGGCAAAGACCATGAGCCGGGGCAGTAATGCCAGCTAGTCTTCGATCACGATTTGCTAATATAGCAGGTATCTGTGACCCTAGCATTTTTCCCATGCCTACATAGGCTAAGGTGCCTACTATATTGCGTACCATTTTATATAAAAAGCTTTGACCTGCTACCTTAAATAGCAGCCGATCAGGAAATATTTCCTGAATCTCTATCCTATTCACCTGGCGCACAAAGCTAGCATAATGTACATGATTTTTAAAGTTACAAAACGCTGAAAAATCTTTTTTTCCTACCAATAATTTTGCAGCCGCTTTCATTTCGGCAAGCTTAGACAAACGAGGGCAATGCCAAGAGTAAAGCCTATTTTGAGGCATTTGCACGGCTCCCTTGCAGATAAAATAGTGGTATTCTTTCTGAATACAATCTAAAGTAGGATGAAAATTTTGGGGTGCTTCTTGGGCTTCTAGGACTACAAGGGAGGGCGGTAAAAGCTGATTTAAGCTAATCTTAAAGCTTTTGTAATTTAAAAGCTCTTTGGTGGTAAAAAAATTGATGACTTGCCTATGAGCATGAACACCTGCATCCGTACGGCTAGCAGCTTGCAAAGTGACGGGATGCTGAAGAATTCTTTCAAGGACTTTTTCTAAAGAAGCTTCAATAGTGGGACCTAGAGAGGTTTTTTGCCATCCTAAATAGCTTGTGCCATCATAAGCAATTTGTAGCTTAATATTTTTCATTAAACCTCTCGGCTTATTGCTATGCTTCTAAGAAAAAAGAGCTATAAATTCTTGGATTCCTTCTAGGCATCTTTGCACAGCTAACATGACGAGCAGCATTCCAGTCAACCTCTCAGCTGCCATTAATCCATTATATCCTAAAGCGCGCTGCAATTGGCGAGCGAATAGCAAAACAAAGGTGGAAACTACCCAGGCTATTAATATGGCAATTAGCATCTTGGGTTGACTAGACTCTAGATGAGCTAGCATAAGGATAGTAGCTAGCAATGAAGGTCCAGCAATTAGAGGAACAGCTAAAGGTATGACAAAGGGTTCACCTTTGGGCCAATTTGCCCGCAAACTATTTGAGGCAGGAAATAAAATTTTAATCGCTGTTAAAAATAAAATGATGGATGAGGCCATTTGAACAGTCGGATTATCCAACTGTAGAATGTGAAGAATAAATTCTCCTAAAAAATTAAACACGAGCATAAATACTAGAGCAATCAGCATTTCTCTAGCCACTAACCATCTTACTCTTTTAGATGGCAGCTCATCTACCATCTGTAAAAATGTAGAAATATTGCCGATAGGATCCATGATCAAAAAAAGAATCATTGTCATCGTAAACAAAGGAATTTCTATCATATTTCACTTCTTATGAATGTTTATAGTGTTCTATAAATAATTTAAGGCCCGTAAGTACCATACCCGCAGACATCATGGCCAAAAGCATACCCATTAACTGCTCTAAAGCCACCAGCCCCCTTTTACCTAAAAGCTTGTGTAAGTAAGGAGCTACTGCAATAATAAGGAGTACAAAGATCCAAGCTAAAAGAAGCGCTAGTGTTATCTTTATATTATTACCTTCTTGCCGAGAAAATAGCATGATAATCGCCATCAATCCAGGCCCCGATAATATAGGGGTAGCGATAGGCACAATAAAAGGTTCTTGCTTTTGTTGATTTGCAGATTTAGTGGAAGGTGCTGTGGAAAAGATCATTCGTAATGCAACCAAAAACAGCAAAATGCCTCCGGTTATGCTAACAGCAAAATCATGCACAAAAAGGACACCTAAAAGAATTTCTCCCAAATACTGAAAGAAGATAGCAATAAGAAAAGCTATTAGGCCTTCGCGCATTAGTATTTTTTTTTGATGCTCGAATTCAAAATCCTTAACTAGTGCTAGAATAGTTGGCGAATTTCCAATAGGATTGGTAACTAAAAAAAAGTTAAAGCTATTTGAAATAAAGACACAGGATGAACCTATCATTTAACAAACGTGCTATAATAGTGTTTTAGGAAATTAAATACAACTTGCTCATTTTCATTCAGCTTTTTTAGTTCTTATCTAAATGAGTTTAAATAATTAGATCCCGAGAGAGCTACGTGCAAGTTAATTATTTTCTCTTCAAACTAAATTTTAATGCTATGCAAGGTTAATCTTTAAATTGTCTTTCTCAGGCCTACTCCAGAAATTTATAGTCTATCGTTTCAGCTTTATAATTTGCTGAAAGGCTGCAAATAAAATAAAAACCCTCTTATCTTTCAATATTTTTTCATATTTTAAAAATGCTTAAATTTCTAATACCTGCCTACCTACTCAACGCGGTAGTCTTGCTATGTTTACCGATAAAGGATAAACAGCGACTTAAAAAACATAAAAGTTGAAAATTTTTCCTAGACTTACTCTTGAAAGGACGCATTATAGTTTATCGTATCTATAGAAGCTTCAAAACGATCAAAATTGGTCGAGACAATGAAAGTTTTTCTTATCCTACGTTTGGTTAGACCCAATAATATATCAAGGGAAAAAATTAAATTTTTTTAGATTTAATTGTGCATGAGCATTTAACTTCTAGACAATTCGATAAGCTCCATATCCTTTTGAAGCTTATGGCTAGCATACTTAATAGACTGGCTAAAATGCTTAACGGCAGCAAGAACAACGTCCTTATCGCTCCTAAGATCAAGGCTAGCATATTGAAGAGCCCAGCCAAATTTCTGGACGATAAGGAGTACTAATTCTTTATTATTTTGAAGCTCTGGACTAGCATACTTAAGTGCTAATCCATTTTGCATAGCGGCAGCCAAGATAACTTCCGCATTGTTTTTCAGCTCTTCGCTGGCAAACTCAAGTGCTAATCCATTTTTGAGTACCACACCCTGTACTAATTCTTTATCGTTTTGGAGTTCTTGGCTTGCATACTTAAGCGCCAAACCATTCTGTAAAGCAGCTGCCAATACTAGGCTCTTATCATTCTGAAAATCTTCACTAAGATACTCTAGCATCAAGCCATTATGTTGAAGAGTAGCTAGAATGAAATCTTTATCTTTTTGTAGCTTGTGGCTAGCAAATTTAAGCGCTGCGCCATCATTCCTCGCAGCCACAAACACTACTTCTTTATCATTTTTAAGCTTTTGACTAGCGTATTCAAGAGCCAAGCCATTTTGCTCTACAGCAAGAAGAACTATTTCTTTATTGTTTTTAAGCTCGGCGCTAGCATGCTCAAGAGCCCAGCCATCTTGCAAAACTGCCGCCTCCACCATTGCCTGATCATTCTGGAGTTTTCTGCTTGCAAACCTTAGCACCCAGCCATTTTTCTGGACAAGTGCATGGATTAGGCCCTTATTACTTTTAAGCTCTTTGCTAGCATATTTAAGCGCCCAGCCATTTTGCTCTACAGCAGCTACCATAATTTCATGATCTTTTTTTAATTCTTTGCTAGCGCTTGCGAATGCTAAACCATCTTTTTTAACAGCAGAAAGCACGACCTCTTGATCATTTTTTAGCTGTGGGCTAGCATACTTAAGAGCCAGGCCATTGCGTTGGACAGCGGCAAGAACAATTTCTTTATTGTTTCTAAGCTCTTGGGAGGCATATTTAAGGGCTAAGCCATCCTGCCTGACAGCTTCAAGGACTACCTCTTTATCATTTTTAAGCTGTTCGCTAGCAAAATAAAGTTTACAGCCTCTTTTGCGCACTGAGGCAAGGATAAACTTTTTATCATGAAAAGATCGGGGCGTAAAGTCTTCCATCCCAATGAAAATATTTCCTATGATGGGAATCAGCAAGATCAGACAACGTCTAAAGCTTTTCTTGTTAAGATGGGTATAATAGCGGCTTTTTGATATACTTTCTTTGTTTTTAAAAGGTAAGTAAACACATTTTTGAAAAATATCCATTAAATTAGTTAAAGTACTAATTAAGGGTAGATAGTCTGCTGTATTATCTATGAAAACACCTACGTTTGAAAATGTATCTATTTTCATAGCAAACCTTAGAATTTAGTCTATCTAAGACTATAGAATAAATTCATTTTTTGATCTTTAAAAAAAGCTATTTACGCAAAAAAC
>NZ_JRXI01000133.1:0-39300 GCF_000813645.1 Neochlamydia sp. TUME1
CCAAAAAACATCCCATTCAGTAGAAGATATAATTGCATGAAAAGCCCCCCCTTGGAAAAGAGATAGAGAAAATCAATTCAAAATCTCTCTTTCCTTTAATGCGTTTTATTGAACATGAAAAATTTTTTTTATTTTCTACGGCTATAGCAAAAACTTTAATGAATAAAGTTTGGAAGATTGATGAACAAGGACTAGCAAGGATTTGCAAGCGTAAGCAAGGTTGTTCATGATAGACGAAAAGTCATATATCATTATGACGTAATAATGATATATGACTTGGAAAAAAACTAAAAAGCATTAAAATAAGCTATTTTTTTACTTTAATATATTTTTTGAAAACTCCTGACATTTCTTTACCAAGGGCTTTGACGGTAGATTTTTTCAACTTCTCTTGAAGAGGATTTTGTAAGCAGAGTTGAGTAATCGATTTCTTTTTTAATTTTCCCTCTTTGATATAACCTGAGTGAATGATTTTACTCGCATATCCTGCAATATCGCGACGATTTAAAGAGACTAATACGCAATTATTTTTACATTTTGCAGCTATTTCTGATTGGCGTCTATTTAACTTAGGAAAATCAGGCTGCCCAGAATTAAAGTAAATATGAAAGGCTAACATATGGTCAGGAACATCTGTATTTAGCTGGTCTGGAGTTATTTTATGGATCATGACCCGGCCTAATTGCTTTTTCATCTCCTTTTCAATTTTTCTTACCCTTTCGTGAAGAGCTTTTTCCCGAATAATAACGATCGTATACTCTACGCTATTTTTTTCTTTTATTTTAGTCTCTTTAGATTGCTCAGCAGATTCAATAGAAGAAGCTTGGTACTCGGCAGATGAGGGGTTATTGTTAAGCTTAATCTTTTCCTTTTTTTTCGCTTGTTTAGTGCTTTCAAGCTCTTTCTGCGCCAGAGCAAGCGAATCGCCGTTTTCTGGGCCATTAATTTTAAGGCCTAAGTTATTTATAACTAGCTGCTTTTTCTTATTTTTGCGTGGTTTACCCCTAACTGCAAAAATTGCTGCTTCAACAAAACCTACAGCACTTCCTACGGCTGGTACAAACTGGGCAGCTGCCATTAAATTATGAAACCGAATAGCAGATTTCATTTTTTTCTTTTCGTTTAACTCATTTTTATCTAAACGTTTAATCTTACTAAGAAGCTGTCTGGATTTAAGGTAATGCAACACTCCCCCTACTAGAGGAATAACCCTTATAAATTCACTACCGACAGCACCGCAAATGCGAGGAATGTATATTCTTTCGTAATCTATCCGTTTTTCTAAACATGTAACATTGTTGCCTATTGACATAGCTACTCCTTAAAGGTTGTTATAAATAATTTTCTTTACAAAAAAATTTGATTTATATCAAACATTATTTATGTTGTAGCTAGATAAAATTATAAAAAAAATTAACGAGCTGAAAAAAAATTTAAAAATTTTATTTCTTTAGACTCGAGTGTAGATTAGAAAGAGAAACCTTTTTATAAGGTCCCTCAATTTAATCTGCGCGAGCATTAAGCTAGACAAAAGATACACAGATAAAAAAAAAAGAAATTAGCAAGAAACGGTGCTTTTGCAGCACCGTTAGCAAGATTAAACAGCAGCAGCTCTCTTAACTGATTCAGTATGAGTACGTGCCAGCTCATTCATAATCGCAAATAATTGCTGGCTAGATTGATGAATTTTTTCTATGCTTCGATCGCGATCATGGCGAGTCTGTTTTAGTTTCTCCCCTTCATGATCATGTTCGGTACGAGCAGCCATTTTTTTCTCAGATTCAATGTCTCCAATTTTGCTAGTAGCATGCCCAAATCCACTTATCCCCTGCGAAGTTTGTCCCAAATTTGTTAAGACTTTACCAAACAGGGAAGTGTCTCCTAGCATTTGACCCCCTAAAGGAGCAAAGGAAAGAGCAGCTCCCGTCCCTTGTAGAAACACGGAAACATAGGTCCAAGCACGCCCACCTTCAAATGTTTTCACTCTTTTTTTCACATTTACTTCTAGATGCTTAAATAAATCATCGATCTCTTTCTTGTTGTAACGATGACCAAGGGATCCTAACAAAATGGAAATCTTGCACATCATTTCCATCATGGCTTTCATATTGCCGCCATTAGCATTTTGTAGCTCTAGTTCATAAGCAACAAGCGTATCTTCAATTTCTTTAATACGTTGAGCTTCGATATCCTCTTTTTTGTTAATTTTAGCAGGAGCTAGCTCACTAGTCGGCTCGATTGTCAAGGGGGCTGTTATCGAGGCGTTTTTAATGTTAGCTAGTTTGTTTTTTCCAAAAAAGTTAAATGCCTTATCTTTCCAGCTAACTAAGGTTTCTTTATTAAAAAGTTGCCAAAAACTTTTTTTATTTCTTTTTAAAATTGCTTCCTTTTGCTTAGCTTTTTGCATTTCAGCTATTTTTGGATTAGCTTCTTGTTCTGATTCAATAAAAAAATCTTTAGCAGCGTAAATAGGGAGGGGGAAATCTTTGCAAGATGCGACTGAGCTAGAGTAACGCTCGGTAGCTTGAATGGCATCGCTAGCTTTAAAATCTAACGGATAGTCTTCACTTAATGGGCCGCGAGGCGCATAAGAGGAATAGTTTTCTTTTATTGCATCTTCACGCATAATTAATTCTCCTCAAAAATTATTATTTATTTACCATACTGGGCATAAAGAAGTCCACTTCCCATTTCCGCATGGCTTATCAAAGAACCCAGCGCTTTTTTAATCTCTTGAACATCCACTTTAAGTTGAAATTGGTATTCATCGCGTTGGGATGATTTTGCTAGCATCTCACCTTGAAGTTTATTTAATTTATTTTTAGTGTCACCTTTTAACCAAGTATTAAAGGTTTGGCCTGCTCCTGCCATACCATTAAAAACTCCTGTTACAATTAAAAGGGGTGCGGCAGCACCACCTGTAGCTATTGTAGCTGCAGCTGCCACTACCATAGCAGCAGAGGCTATCCCCCCTAGGGCTTGCGTGACCGTTAATCCCACGCTAACTTTTTCTAAAACACCAGCGCGTTTACCTATCAGAGCAAGTTCAGCTTGAATTTGCATACGTTCGGCGTGCAGCGCTTTTAAGTCTTGCTGCCTGTGAAGAATTTGCTGATTGATTAGCGTAGCCTGCTCTTGGCGCAGCTCCCCTTGCTTAACTAATATGGCTAACATAGCTTTTAGAGGATCCATAGCGGTGATATCTAAATATTTAAAATCTTCATCAATCTCTTTAGGAGAACGGTGTGCCAGAGGCTTAGCTTGTGAAGAATACTCACGTTCAATGATCTTTTCAGCAGGCTTACTGCCTTTTGAGCTTCCGCTAAAAAAACTCCATTTTCCTTTAATCCAGTCACCTAGCTGGTATAGAAAGCCTTTCTTTTGTTTTCCTAAAGCTTCTATTTTAATCGTTTCAGGTTGCTTATGAATAGCGGATGATTTATTTTTTAATTCCTCAAGTGCACAGACTTGGGTAGTCGACTCAAGTAAAATCTTCATTTTTTGCTGAGCTTCTAATGCAGGCACAGAAGCCTTTTTTTGCTGAGCTCCTAGATAACTCATTAAAGTATTTCGCAGATTCTCCATCCAGGCAAAGGCACTTTTATTTTTCTTTCCGTGAAGTTGTTCATTTTGCACCGCTTGAGTAGCAACTTCAATAGGTTTTAAAGAAGTAATCGAACTTGCATACAGAGAAGGCTGGACCTCAGCAGGTGCAGAACCTTGCTTTTTCAAATAACTGCTGTCATGCGTTTCGGCACTTGTATTTAATTCCCAAGTCCTTTCCAAACTTGAGTTAAGTTTATCTAACGGCATATGCTCCTCCTCAATTAACGGCCCATGATAGCACGCGCTTTGCTCATCTTATCGTCATGGATAGGTTTTAAGATAGCGCGAGCCATTTGGTAAGATTCATAACGTTCATTAATTAGTCGATTGACAGTCTGCATTTGCATATCATTCTTAGTATTATAATCGTCAATGGTCATCCGGATATTATCAATTAACCTATCGCGTTGATCTTTCGTATAGATCATTTTACCATTTTTAATAGAGCCTTCCTGAATATCAATCCCTAATTTTTCTCTAGCGTCTTTCAAATGGTGAGTTAAGTCATGCGAGGTATCAAAAGATAATTCACTGCGATCAGTAGTCTGGCTGTTAATCAGCTTTAATACCTTATGCATCTGTACCACTTCTTCCTGGCGTTTTTTCAATTCTTGAAATTCATCATTGCTTTTTTGCTGGAGTTGATTAAGTCGTTCGGTGAGCAGAAGAAACACGAGCTGTTCTAGTTCCATTTCTGTCGTCTCTTTGGAATCTTCGCTTTTAACTGCATTTAAAGCCTTCGTCCTCGACACTTCACTATTAAAACTTGTCATCACTTTTCTCCTTGAAAGATATGCCTAAACAAAACCTGCCCTAAATAAACCGGTTTTTAATATTACATTTTAATTAAAAACAAAAACGTCATAAATTCCGATTGTATCATCAAATTCCCAATTAAAGCAATTTTTTTAAGTTATGCAGTTATTCTTTTTACTGCCGCTATCTCAAATTATCCCCTCTACCATTAGAAAATGACAGGCAAGATAATAAAAAGCTTAAAGTGTTCAAAAAGGAATAACTTCTTTAATATCTAAAGTTAACTGTAGCTTGCCAATCTCTTAGAATGGTTTATTATATCCCATCTGCTTTGAACTTACCAGCTATCGAATAGATTTTATAATGCAAATATTTAAAGACTTCGTTACACTTTTGGCAACCCTAAAAAACACACCGCGCCTTTTAGATTATAAGCGGCCAAATTGCCAAGCTGAATAGATGATCAATGCCGGTTAACAAACAGGAACACTGAATGACAAGACCTTTATGGGGTTCTCGCCTTGGCTTTATCTTTGCCGTGGCAGGATCAGCGGTTGGACTCGCTAATATCTGGCGCTTTCCTTACATTGTGGGGCAATATGGAGGCTCTGCTTTTATTATCGTTTACTTATTGTGCTTATTCCTGATTGGATTTCCAGTCTTTATGGCAGAGATGTTAATCGGTCGAACAGCGCAAACAAGTCCCAGCGGAGCTTTCCGCCTTTTAGGAGGCAAATTAGCATGGTCCTGGGCAGGAAAGCTAACCATTCTTACAGGATTTATTGTTAGTTCTTTCTATAGTGCAGTCGCTGGGTGGGTGCTGGGATATCTGGTAGAGGCAGTCCAAGGAAATCTTTCGAATTTTACCTCGGCTGCTCAAGTGGCTGATCATCATCGCAACCTTATGAATAACCCACTATGGGGGATAGGCTTTCATTTTTGTTTTCTTCTTATCTGTATTGGCATTCTATATCTTGGAGTGCGTAACGGCATTGAGCGAGGTAACAAAATTATGATGCCCTTACTATTTTTAGTCCTTCTTTATTTAGTGGGCACCGGCTTAAAGATGCCAAATGCTCAGCGAGGGCTAGAATTTTTACTCAAACCAGATTGGAGCCTTATCACTCCCGCTGCTATCTTAGCCGCGCTAGGTCAATCATTTTTTACTCTTAGCATAGGACAGGGCACTATAGTAACTTATGGAAGTTATCTAAAACCTGATGAAAATTTAGTAAAAAGTAGCTATCCTGTTGTGCTTATGGATACACTAGTCTCCTTACTTTCAGCGGTCGCTGTCTTCACCATTGTTTTTTCTGTAGATTTAAAACCTGATCAAGGTTCAGGCCTTATTTTTCATACCCTCCCTTGGGTATTCAGTCACCTTCCTGGTGGGCATTTTCTAGCAAGCATGTTCTTTTTGCTCGTAGTTTTAGCAGCAACTACCTCAGAAATATCTGCAATGGAGCCTACAATCGCTTATTTAATGGACGAATGGGGGTGGAAACGTCGGCAAGCCGTACTCATTTGTGGCTTAGGCGCTTTCTTAATAGGTATTCCTAGTGCTCTTTCAAGCAGTATCCTAGCTGATATACGCTGGCATGGGATGACTTTTCTTGCTCTTACTGATTTTCTTGCTAACGCTATCCTTATTCCGGTAGGAGGCTTTTTAGCCGTAATCCTTGTAGGATGGATATGGGGCACTACGCATAGCTTAAATAGTTTAAAATTAGGCTCTTCTTATTTTTTTGACAATCATCCTTGGCTCTTGCATTATTTTAGGTTTTGCTTTAAAATTATGTCTCCTATCTTAATAATATTTGTTTTCCTAAACGCCTTAGGGTTCTTTTCCTAAAGATAAATTATGGAATCAAAAAATTACATTGAATCTACTCTAAGTCAAGAAGATGTTACTTTTGAAGTCCCCTTACGCCCTCAATCATTGGCTGATTTTATCGGCCAAGATCAGCTACGTGAACGGCTAACTGTTCTTATAGAAGCTGCCAAGCAACGTAAAGAAGCATTAGGGCATTGCCTTTTTTCTGGGCCACCAGGTTTAGGAAAAACAACGCTTGCTAATATTCTTGCTAAGGTAATGGGCACTAATATCGTGATAACCTCAGGCCCAGTCATTGAGAAACCTGGCGATCTTGCTGGCTTGCTCACTAACCTCAAAGATGGCGATATCCTCTTTATCGATGAAATTCATCGCCTCAACCGCACTATCGAAGAATATCTTTATCCTGCTATGGAAGACTTTGTGCTCGATCTTATGATCGATAGTGGACCCAATGCTCGTAGCGTTCAAGTTAAATTAAGCAAATTCACTTTAGCAGGCGCAACTACCCGCTCAGGACTGCTTTCTAGCCCTTTAAGATCTCGTTTTGCGCTTAATTGTCGCTTGGAACTTTATCCTCCGGAGATCTTGGTGCAAATCTTAATGCGTACAGGGCGCATTTTAAACTTAAATATTGCGCCTGAAGCGGCTTTAGAAATTGCCCGCCGTGCACGCGGGACCCCACGAATTGCTAATAACCTTTTGCGCTGGGTCCGTGATTACGCTCAAATCCGTGCAAATAATAAAATTAACCCAGAAGTTGTTTCAAAAGCGCTAGAAATGCTCTCCATCGACCATAAAGGTCTAGATGAAATGGATATTAAGATTTTAGAAACGATGATTCATCATTATAAGGGTGGCCCGGTGGGGCTCAATACTATTGCTGTTGCTATTGGAGAAGAAGCTCATACGATTGAAGAAGTGTACGAACCTTACCTTATCATGCAAGGTTTTATTAAAAGAACTCCGCGCGGTCGTGAAGTCACATCTCTTGCCTACCAACATTTAAAATTAACGATCAATAATTAGGAGAACGACTATGATCAAAAAAATGTTCATCGCTTTCTTGGGTTTCATTCTACTGTCTAATGCAGCTCATGCAGGCATAGCAGATTCTTTATCTACATTTTTTAATAAGCCCTTGCCCGCAGCAAAGGACACCTTAAAAATTCTAATCACGCATAATAAACCAGGAGCTATGTTAGAGGTTAAAGGTAAATACAAAATCTATGATCCTCATACCAACAAGCATATAAGCACACGTTTTATCGGTAAAAAAAAATATATTCAACCCTTAAGCGAAGGATTAAAATGGCAGGAAGAGTTTCCAGGCCTTTACCAGCTCATGATTCTGCCTGATGACAAAGCTACAACCATAATAGTCGACGGTATTGAATATAAAGGACGTATTTACATCTATGATATTGGGGGTACGATTAGCATTGTTAATGAAATTCCTTTTGATGAATATGTGAAAACAATCTTAGCAGCAAGATTGCAAGCACCTCTGCCAGGAGAGGCTTTAGCTGCAGTAGCCATTGCGGCACGCACAAATGCCTATTATTTAAAGCAAAAAGCTCCTAGTGATTATTGGGACGTGGAAGCTAAACAAATAGGCTATCAGGGATATGCTCTTTCTCCTCCTTCTAAGCTTATCGAGCAAGCTGTTAAAGCAACTCACCATATGGTGATGACTTTCTCTTCAAGCCCGTTGATGGCTAAGTGGGATAGTATAGAAGCAATAGATGGAGGACAAGCACAAGTTACCCATTCTAAAATTTCTTTAGATCAAGCTGCCATGCTTGCACATCAAGGTGAACATGCCGCTCAAATTCTTAAGAAAGCTTTTCCTGGTGCACAAATAGATTTAATCGCGAATTAATTAACATAGTAAAGCTAATTTAATAACCTTGCCTATAAAAGCTAGACAGAGATAGAAATAGAAAGCCAAGCTAGAAAAAGTAAAGATAAAGAAAGCCTGCGATTAAGAGACATTTTAAAGCTGAGCTAAAAGGAGATGGATATTCTCAACAAATTTTCATTCCTAGTAAACTTTTTAAATTTTTCGATACATCCTATAATGGTTTCTTGCTCTATTCCCTGTCACCTTTAAGGGCCTCATATCTAACCTCTTATGAAAGATTGGCATTCGCTAAATAATTATCTATATGATTTACCCGAAGAGTTGATCGCTCAATACCCGTGCGAGCCTCGTGATGCTACAAGGCTACTTGTAGTCGACCGCGCCTCAGGAAACATGCATGAAATGGTTTTTCATGAATTAGCTGACTTCTTAGGCAAAGGAGATAGCCTAGTATTCAATAATACCAAGGTTCTTCCCTCTCGCCTTATCGGTTCACGTTCTAGCGGTGGCAAAGCAGAGATATTTTTGATTAAAAGGCTTCCCACAGGCGATTGGGAAGCTCTAGTAAAACCAGGCAAAAAATTAGGCAAGGGAAGCAATGTGACCTTTAATGAAGGTTTTTCCTGCAAAATCATAGACGTATTAGCCGATGGCAAGCGTGTGGTCAACTTCGATTATGAAGGAGATATTACACAAGCTTTAGAAAAATTTGGCCATGTCCCTCTCCCTCCTTATATGCGCCGTGCAGCTATTCCTGAACTAGATAAGGAGCGCTATCAAACCGTCTATGCGCAACATCCTGGCTCTGTAGCTGCACCTACCGCAGGCTTGCACTTTACGGATAAGTTGCTACAAAGACTTGAAGAAAAAAGCGTTCAGGTAGATAAACTTACATTGCATATCGGCTTAGGAACTTTTCTGCCCGTTAAGGTAGAGGATATACGTGAACACCAAATGCACGATGAATCCTTTGAGATTAGCCAAGAAACAGCCGAGCGCCTTAATAAAAGACCTATCAATAAACGACAAATTTGCGTAGGAACCACTTCTTGCCGTGCTTTGGAGGCCGCAGCTTCGGCTTCTGGGATGATAACTGGAGGAAAATATAACACCAACATCTTTATTCATCCGGGCTACCAATTTAAGTACGTGCAACATCTACTCACCAACTTTCATCAACCCGGTTCAAGTTTACTCATGTTAGTCAGTGCTTTTGCCTCCCCAGAATTAATTAAAGAAGCTTATAATAAAGCTATTAAAGAACGTTACCGCTTTCTTTCTTACGGCGATGCCATGTTAATTTTATAGCAATCCTCCTTTAGAGCTCATCTTTTTGATCCCTAATGATAAATTCCAGCAGTTAAGTTGAAGCAGAGCACCAAGCTTTTAGGTCTATTTTTATGACAATTCTAGTAAAAGATTTTTTAGTTATAAATGGTGGGTAGGTAGCTTTTTTAACCCATGCCAAGATAGCCTTAGATTTATAAGCACTCTCGTTGGTAGAATGATTTTAACGCGGAATGCGTTGTATAGCCTAAAATTATATTTTTTGCCATCACGGAAGGAGCAACCACCCTTTTGCTCTTTTTAGGCTACACCTTGGCTGCTTAACAGGCTAGCAAAATAATCTTCAATACATTCCTATATAGCACTTATCTATTCAGCAAAGTAAGCTTGGCCATGCTCTTACCTTTACAAATATTAAGCTTTTTCACCTAAAATAGCAAACTCACTAGAAAGCTAACCTAGTAAAGTTAAGAAACTTATCTCCTTTAGCTTAACTATTTGAAATTCGAGAGAAGTTATGCTAGACTAACCCCCTAATTTTCAAAACCAAGGACCTTATTATGAAGGTAGCCAACAGCCCTTTCACCGCTGCCCCTTCTACTCCCTTTTCTTCTGTAGGTTCGCCTCCCCCAGCTATTGAAAAACGTTTTCCCACTCCTAAAGCCCAGCAGCCTTTTTGGAGTTCCCTAGGTAAAAAGCTATTGAAGTGGATAAGAAAGGAAGAAACTCCTTTGATAAAAAACATCAACGCTCTTGCAAAACAAACGGATATAATAAAAGAGAGCAGTCAAAAAGTTTCTCTTTTTTTAGAAGCCTTAAATTCTAAGCATTTATCTAGGCTAAAAAAAAATCTAAGAATCATTATAAAAAACATGTCCGATCTAGAGAGAAAATTGCTTTTAGAAGAAGCATTGAAAACAGATTTTGATAAAGGTCAACGTTTTCGAGGGAATCAGTGTATTCAATGGATGTCTCTTAAGCACTTGCACTCTTTAATCTCGTTACCCTCAGGTGAAGGAGAAGAATCCCCTCCAATAGATCAAAAAGCTCTTGATGCTCACCTAATAGCTAAACATGTTTATACTGTTAGGCAAATTATCAAAAAATATGAAGGGGAGGATGCACGCATAAAACTCCTACATACCTCTAAACAATTCTTTCTTTTTAGAATCTTTAATAATCTTATTCGTACACTTATTGTAGCTTTTAATTTATTAGAATTAGGCAAAGAACCCAATACCTATTTTGAAACCAAATATATGTTGGATATTTACTGGAGGCTTCTTGAAATTCCTCTTCATATTATCAAATTTGTTCTTCATCTAATCGTTAATCCCCTTATCTCTATAGCAGTTATTGCCGGAGGCACGGTAGCAAGTGGAATTGCCAGCCTCTTCTTTAAACGATGGCTAAATAGATGTCCTAATCAGCTTCCTTATTGCATCAATCTAACTCAACAGATTAAAAATGGCTTGATTAAACCTATCTATGGAAGAGAGCAAGAACTTGATGAAATCATTCAAGCTCTAGCCTGTAACAATGAAACAGGCCGTAAACATCCGTTGCTTATTGGTAAATCAGGGATTGGAAAAACCGAGCTTATGAAAGGCTTAGGCTGGCGTTTAGCTACTGGAGAAGTTCCTGCCATCCTTAAAAACAAAAAACTTTTTTACGTAAATAGTGGTGAATTAGCTCGAAATGGAAATCTATTTGATTTTAAATCTCCTCTAAAACAGCTTATAGACAAGATTGGAAAACATAGAAAAGATATTATTCTTGTGGTTGAAGAAGCTCATAACTTAAGTGACATTTCAGGCCAACGCTTCAATAGTGTGATAGACACTTCCCCCGACAGTTTATTTTACGTAGTAGGGATTACCACCCCTGAAGAATACGAAGCGAAAATTGAAACGACCACTTTAGACAGACGTTTTAAGAAAATACCTATTCAGGAAGCTTCATTAGTGCAGACCCGCACCATTCTAAGGCATATGAACCGCCAAGAAGCTAAGGATATCAAAATTTCTAAAAAGGTTTTAAATCATATCTATGAACAAACGAGTACTAAAATTGTTAAACGTCACCAACCTGACAAATCGATTTTCGTACTATCCGAAGGCATAAAAAATGTGCGCTCTTTACAAGAAGGTGGTAGCTTTAAAGATAAATTGAACCAGCTAATAGCTAAAAAAGAAGATTTAGCTTCTAAACTTTCTCAAAAAAGATTGCATGGACTTGCTTTACAAGCTCCTCATCTTCGTAAAATTTCTCTTGATTTGCAAACAGTTGAAAGAAAAATTGAAAAGTGTCTTAAAAAGATAGAGGTAAAACAGAAAGCTTTTCAGACTTTTTTAGATTTAAAAAAGCAACAAGATTGGCATGAAAAATGGTTTTATAATACGAGCGAAGTCCTAGTTGATCAAGCCGCAAAAGGAGAAAGAACTCCTAAAATTTTAGAAAAATTATATCTTTTTAATGCCTATTTTTTACTTCCGCAACTTGATCAGCATCTTTCTAATTTTATAGCTAAGCATCAAATGGAAGTGGAAGTAACTAAAGAAATCATCACTACAATTGTCGATCGTCTAGCTAAACAAGAAAAGATTGAGCCTACAAAGGTTTCTTAAAAGGTCAAAGGCATGTGCATTAGTAAAAAGCCTTTGAAAGCTAATCATTTAAAGATAAATTTTTTTTATAAAAAATTTTATCTTGATTATTAATAACCCAAAAGTTTGTGGCTTACTAAAAGTAAAAGGTATGTAGAAAGCTTATTCTTATTTTTTAAGCCCTTCTTCTTGAAAATGTTTTAATGCTGGCCAGACCTCTCTTTAGGAAATCAGGGAAATTAAGAAAAATTTTTCCATATTTAAAACAAATAACTTCAAAACCGTTTAAGAATTTATTCTTTCCTGTAGAATATAACCACTAGAAATTGCATACAATTTAAAGAGGTAATAAAATGAGCCCTAACTCCACCCATCTTGAAGACTTACCTAATGAAATACTCACCCCTATTTTAAAGGCCTGCGCTAGCCCTTCTTTATCTAGCGTTTGTATAAAATGGCATCATCTACTTGCTACGGAGGTAATGCCCTCTCTTTATGAGCAAATAGGTAAAATTCACTTTTCTAAAGGGAGTGCTACTGAACAAGCTCGTATTTTAGATAAGCTTTATAAGCTAGAAGCTAAGCTCTCTAAGCTAGAAAAGATAAATAAAATCTTTAAAAAAATCTTTACTCAGGTTAGCACTCTTTCTCCTCTAGATTTCAAAGGAATACCAGAAGAAAAGAAATATTTTACTTTGGCTAATTACTCCTTTTATCTCGTAAATATTAATCGCCTCTTAATTTGGAAAAAATTTCCAGGGGGAAAGGAATACTTAGAACAAGAAAAAATTAAGCATTTGCCTTTAGTAAAAAAAGGAGAGCTTTTTAGAGATTGGATTGAAAGTTGTAGCAAAAATATTACCCTGTTAGATTTAGAAAGAAGTGGCGTGACCTTTTTACCTTTAGAAATAGGACAGCTTTCTAAGTTACAAGAGCTTTTCTTACAGAATAACCAGCTTACCTCCCTTCCTGAAGAAATAGGGCAGCTTTCTCAGCTACAAGAGCTCGACTTAAGCAACAACCAGCTCATCACTCTTCCTGCAAAGATAGGGCAGCTAACACAACTACAACACCTTGGCTTAAGCAATAACCAGCTCACCACTCTTCCTGCCGAAATAGGACAGCTTTCTCAGCTAGGGAGCCTTAACTTAATTAATAATCAGATTCTCACTTTTCCCAGCGCGATAGGAAGGCTATCTCAGCTACAAGAGCTTTACTTAAATAACAACCAACTCACCTCCCTTCCTAAAGAAATAGGGCATTTGATTCAGCTAAGGAGTCTTTACTTAAACAGCAACCAGCTTACTACCCTACCTGCTGAGATAGGGGAACTTGTGGGGCTAGACGAACTTTACTTAAATGACAACCACCTCGCCTCCCTACCAGCAGAGATAAGGCAGTTATCACAACTCCAAACACTATGCTTAGATAAAAACCAGCTAGCTTCCCTTCCAGCAAAGATAGAGCAGCTTTCTCAGCTGCAAACGCTTTCCATAAATAACAACCAACTAACTTCCCTTCCTATAGAAATAGGGCAGCTTTCTCAGCTGCGAATACTTTTCTTAAATAATAACCAGCTAACTTCCCTTCCTATAGAAATTGGCCAGCTTTCTCAGCTGCGGACGCTTTCCTTAAACAACAACCAGCTTACCACTCTTCCTGCAGAAATAGGGCAGCTTTCCCACCTGCAAATACTTTACTTAATCAATAACCAACTTACCTCCCTTTTCCCCGCAATAGGACAGTTATTTTCATTGGAATACCTTGAGTTAAATTACAACCAGCTCACTGCCCTTCCGATAGAAATAGGGCAGCTCTCTCAGCTGCGAACGCTTTCCTTAAATAACAACCAGCTTACCGCTCTTCCTGCAGAAATAGGGCAAATATTCCAGCTAGAAGACCTTAACTTAGAGCACAATCAACTTACCTCCCTTCCTATAGAGATCACACGGTTATCTAGATGGTTAACTCTTAATTTAGATGAAAATCTACTCCAAGATATTTCAGGGGAAATAAAACAGCATTTTAGGTTGTAGCTGCCAAAGCTTGTTTCTCCATTACTTAATATGTTAAAGACAGGCAGAGCTGTTTAGAAAAATATAAAATATAGATAACCTTTAGCTTGCTATAAAGTCATTTACCCCGCGAAGGTTCTAATTTTATTTCGGTGGGAAGCCAGAAAGGTTTTGACTTATAAGAGAGGATTTTGCTGGAGAAATGCCTTTTTTTTAAGTCATTCTTGCTAAAAACAACTCAAACAATAAGAAAAAAACATGTCTGAATAGGAGATAAGTTAACTTCAGATCCAATTTACTCAGCACTTTACTGATAAAACCAGCTCTACTTTTTAAGCAGGGTAAGGTTTTATTGAAAAGACTCTTCAACAAGCAACAAAAATTTTTATTTTTAGAGCTCGCTTTTTCTGATATGGATTTCTCAATGCCGTTAGCAAAAAAAGCATCTTACATGCTAAAGTCAAACATTTAAAGAATTCAAAGTAGGAACTATGACATCTGTTCAAGCCCAAAAAGATTATGAAGCCTTGCATGAAAAGTCCCGTTATAGTCGAATTTTAAGTGGAATAACATCTATATTAGACTGGGATCAAGAAACTTATATGCCCTACGCCGCCTCCGCTATTCGCTCCGAGCAGCTAAAAGTACTTGCAGGAATTATTCACAAATCCAAAACCTCTCCTGCATCTGCCAAATCTCTTGCAAAGCTTATCGACCTTGAGACGGGTAAAACAATTGCTAAAGGATTAAGTGCTCAGCAAAAGGCTGCTTTGCAAGTTTGGAGAAGAGACTACCAACAAGAAAAATGTCTTAGTGCCAATTTTGTAGAAGAGTTTACTGCTACTACGTCTCAAGCCATCATGGCATGGCGTACCGCTAAACAGCAGAACAACTTTTCTATTTTAGCCCCTTATTTAGAAAAAATCATTTACATGAATCGCAAAAAAGCAGATTTACTAGGCTATCAAGATCACCCTTATGATGCCTTATTAGACCTTTACGAACCTCACACCTCTACCGCTGAAGTGGCTACTATCTTTGCAAATTTACAGAGCTCACTCACAAATCTTCTAAAAAAAATTAAAAGTTCTAAAAAAATAGACAACAGTTTCCTATTCGGAAACTTTGATCCAAAAAAACAGCTAGAATTTGGACATCAGCTGATGAACGCGATGGGCTATGATCAGAGTAAAGGGCGACTGGATATATCTTCTCATCCCTTCTCTTCTGCTAGCCATCCTACGGACAGCCGTATCACCACTCGCCTACACCCTCATTCATTAATGAGCAGCATTTCTGCTATTATGCACGAGGCGGGCCATGGATTATATGAAATGGGATTACTTCCAGAACATTATGGAAGTCCGTTAGGAGAAGCTGTTTCTTTAGGGCTCCATGAAAGTCAATCAAGATGGTGGGAAACTCGTATTGGACAGAGCAAGCCTTTTTGGAAGCATTTCTTTCCATTATTACAAAAAATGTTTCCTCAACAATTAGAAAAAATTTCAATACCTTCATTTTATAAAGCAATTAATAAGGTGGAATCCTCATTGATTCGTGTTGAAGCGGATGAAGTTACCTATAGCTTACATATCATTTTGCGCTTTGAGCTAGAAAAAGCGCTGATTGAAGGTTCTTTATCAGTCGATGAAATCCCTGAGGCATGGAATGCTAAGATGCAAGAGCTCTTGAATTTAACCCCCTCCAATCCTGCGGAAGGATGCCTTCAAGATATTCATTGGTCAACGGGTTCTTTTGGCTATTTTCCTACCTATACCTTAGGTAATCTATACGCCTCTCATCTTTTTTCCGCTTTTGAAAAACAACACCCTGATTGGCAAGAACAGGTTTCTAGAGGAGACTTACTATTTATAAAAGAATGGCTTAATCTGCATGTTCATCGTTATGGCAGACAATATGATAGCAAAAAGTTGCTAAAGCTTGTAACAAAAAAAGAGTTTAACGAGGAGGCCTATATAGATTATTTGTACAACAAATATAAAAGCATTTATAACTTCTAAAATAGATCTATAAAACCAATTTTAGCAAATCTTAACAAGCGATTTAACTAAAACTTGCGCTTCTCATAAGCTCACGTGGGAGCTACCTTAGGATTTAATTTTTAGTGTCTAAAAGAGAAGATAAGAAGAAACGTCAAATAGCCTATAAGATAACTATAAAAAAGTTAAAGATCTGCAGATAACCTTAAAGACATGATGAAATGAATTCAATTTTTTCTAGCCCCATTGAAAGGCTTCCTAATGAAGTACTAATTCCTATTTTAGAGCATTGTGCTACACCCTCTTTGTTTAGTGTTTGTAGACGCTGGCAGCATCTTTTAACTACTGAAGTCATGCCCTCTTTATACAGAGGAATAATTAAGCTACATTTTCCTTCAAGTTCAAGGTATGATAGCATCCCCACTTGTATCCTCAATAAGCTTTACCAGATAGAAGAAAACCTTCCCATAGTAAAAAAGGTAAGCTCAATTTTTCATCAAATTTTTATCTTAGCTACCTCTCTCTCCCCTTTTGAGTTTAAAGAGAAAACTGAAGAAAAAAGGACTTTCACTTTGAGTAATTATTTTTCTTACCTTTTAAATATTAATCGCCTTTTAATTTGGAAAGAAATCCCTGATGGGGAGGAATTTTTAAGCCAAGAAAAAATCAAGCAGTTACCCCTAAAAGAAAAGGGAGAGCTTTTTAGAAAATGGATTGAAAATCATAAAAAAGATATTAAGTATTTAGATTTAAATCTTAGTGGATTGACCTATTTACCTCCCGAAATAGGACAGTTATCTCAGCTTCGTATTCTTTACTTAAGCGAAAACCAACTGACCACCCTGCCGGTAGAGATAAGCAAGCTATTTAAACTTCAAAATCTTAACTTAAGCAGCAATCATCTCAACACCCTTCCTACTGCTTTAGGACAGCTGTCTCACCTGAAATGGCTTAACTTAAATAATAACAAGCTTACCTCCCTTCCACCCGAGATAACACAGCTCTCTTGCCTACAGTGGCTTTGCCTAAACAGCAATCAATTAACTTCTCTTTCAATTAAGATAGAACAGCTACCTCAGCTGCACACGCTTTATTTAATGGACAATCAGCTAAATACACTTCCTCGATCGGTGGGACAGCTCTCTCAGCTGCAATGGCTCGATTTGGAGAAAAATGATTTCGCCTTTCTTCCACCTGAGATAGGACAGCTCTCAAATCTACAGGATTTAAATATAAGCAATAACAAGCTTACTTTCCTTTCTTCCACGATCGGACAGCTTACTCAACTGCGCTGGCTTCGCTTAAACAACAACCAGCTCACATTCCTTCCTTCAGCAGTAGGTCATCTCTCTCAGCTATACACCCTTTATTTAAGCCATAACCAGCTCACTTTTCTACCGGAAGAAATAGGTCAGCTTTCCAGATTGCAAGAGCTTTACTTAGACAATAATCAGCTTACCCGCCTTCCTATTTCAATAGGCAGCCTACCTCAGCTACAGATCCTCTATTTAAACGACAACCAACTGAAGGTTCTTCCGGAAGAGATAGGCCAGCTCCCTCAGCTACAAGAGCTTTACTTAGACAACAATCCCCTTACCCTTCTTCCGGCCTCAATAAGCAGCCTACTACCTCAGCTGCGAAACTTTGAGATAAGCGAAAACTTATTAAAATGTATTCCAAAGGATTAAACAGCATTTTCAGCTTTAAAGAGACAAAAATGGCCTTCATTTAATTAAGATCCATTCCCTCTTAAGCAAAGAAGATTTAAGCCAGCTACATCTTGTTTATTACCCATACTAGATGAGGAAGAAAGTTTCTGTAAGACCATGCTTTAAGTGATTGATTTAAGTTTAAGGAAAAATCAACGCTGAAAATAAGAGGGAGAGAAAATTTTAAAATTAAAAGGTGAAGTTTGCCAACAGACATTCATAAGCTCCCCCTTTCGCAAAGCAACTTTTTTTTAAATCTAATAAAATCCATCTTCATCAAAGGATAGCCCTACTTAAAGAATCGCGGATTTTCAAATATTTAACTTGCACAAATAACTTTCTATCAGCTATAAGATACCATTCAGATTTTAAGGAAGAGTGGCAGAGTGGCCGATTGCGTCTGTCTTGAAAACAGAAGGCCCTTCACGGGGTCCGTGGGTTCGAATCCTACCTCTTCCGACCTTAAAATGATCAGGAAGTGCAATAGCTTATCAAAGAGCTCACGCAGTGCTATGATCGCCTTTTTATCTTTCAATTCCAAGTTCGAAAATAATACCTTTTAAAGAAATTGCGTCTGCATAACCAAAAAAGAAATTAGCCTTTTCCCAGACTGATTCTTTTCGTAAAAACAAGCTTTTTATTAAGCATATGATTACATAAAGAGTGGCTCTAAAGCGTATAAGGATAGCTTAAAACCTCTCTTTTGCCTTATTAATCCAGCTTAACATCCGCTTAATCCTTGATAAATAGATCCAACAATTCTCTCTTATAGGGATAGGTACGGACTTTAGAATTTCTTTAATAATGTGCAAAAGGATAAGGGTAAAGCATCCTCTTATACAATCTTAGAAGTACAAATAAACGCTTCAGAAAAAGAAATAAAAAATGCACATAAAAAAATTATTTGCATTATCATCCAGATAAGGATCCAAAGAGATCCGATGAAAGTGAGTCGAATTACGCAATTAGAAAAAAAGAGGGAGAGGAAAAATTTAAAGAAGTCTCGCGGACATTTGCAACTTTAACAAGAGTTAGGCTTAGCTTACCTAAGAGGTCATTGAAAATCCGCATTAATTTTTGTAGCTTCTTCAAGAATTGCCAGTATCTCTATAGCACAATAAATTTTATCGCGTCTAGTACTGTTGATCTGTTTGATAATTTTCGCTTCCTCCAGCTTTTGTATACCCCTTTGGGCTGTACTATAAGCGATTTTAAGTTCTTCTGCTATTCTGTTCGTGGTAAGATAGGGGTTCACTGCAAAGTGTTCTACAATCAGTACAGGAACATTAGATGTGCTGCTTGCAACCTGCATTTTCCATTTATTCAACAAGTCATTGATTCTCTCTACCCGCGACAACACATCTTCGGTTTGCACCGCGATGCCATTCAAAAAATAAATCAGCCATTCATGCCATGTGCCTCTAGCACTCACGTTATAAAGCTGCTTATAATACTCATCGCGTGTAGCTTCAAAAAAGGCACTTAAGTACAAGATCGGTGTTGGCAACATTTTTTGCTCAATCAACAATAATATAATTAGCAGCCGGCCAATGCGTCCATTTCCATCCAAAAATGGATGAATGGCTTCAAATTGATAATGGCATAGGGCAGTATGAATTAAAGGCGGAAGCTGCCTTTCATGTAGAAATTTTTCAAATTCACCTAAGCAATCCATCAAGTGATCTGGTGGAGGAGGAACGAATTTGGCCGTATTGAGCGTACCACCTGGTGTTCCTATCCAGTTTTGGCTACGCCTAAATTCTCCAGGGGTTGCATGTGCCCCTCTAACACCTTGCATTAAATGGTGGTGAATTTCTTTAATGAGCCTCAATGACAGAGGAAGATCTCCTAATCGTTTTATCCCGTAATCGAGGGCTACAATATAATTTTGCACTTCCCGGAGATCATCGGGGTTTCGTTGCACACTAATCCCGACGCTAGCTGCTAGTATTTCTCCAATAGTTGCTTGAGTACCTTCGATTTTGCTCGAAAGAACAGCTTCACGGGTAATAAAGGGTCGCATTAATAGATGAGGATTGGGCAATTTGCCTCCTTCTCGAGCCAATTTACCTAATAAAAAATCCGCGCGTGACAAGGCACTTACTATTTGGGTGTTCCACTTGAATGGGGGTGGTAGTGGATTTGGTACAAAAGCTTTATATCCACTTAAAGATTTTATAATTTGTCCGGCAGGTGATTGTAGTATGTCCATTCATTCCTCGGTAGCTATAGGGATACACTAGCACTTATTATCGAAAATGTCAATATTCGCTAATAACAAAGATCTTTATAATCACCCTTGGGAATGAGACTGCTTATTATTCTCGAACTATTTAATTTTCGATAATAAGGTCGATGCTTTTCATCGCTAGTACAAATAAGACCGCTTTCTGTTACCAAAATTTGGGTTAAGCTGCAAAAGGAAGCAATTCCTTAGAAGATCGTTGTATGTTTTACGTCTTATCTTGTGCGCATTTATCCAGCTATTCTTTACTCTTTAGCAGGATCTCCCTAATGCTTGCTCTCTTCACTGTTCTTAACTTACTCCTCTGTTACTAAAAATCTTATTTAAATGGTAGTAGGAAAACAAGTGCGCACCGATTGAGTGTGCTCTAACACATCTATTTTTAAATCCACATATTGATCTTTACGTTTAATCAATAACCAATTTCTATTTTTTTCTTTTTTCCATTGCTGCAAGACAAAACCACCTTTTAATTTATGGCCATGCAACTCTATCTCTAAGTGGCCCTTTTCTAAACCTTTTAAGCAAGCATTCTCAATATCCTTTTTGGCCTTCATTCCCGCTAAAGTGTAAATCCCTTCATCCCAAAGAACCACTTCTCCTGCTCCATAATTCCCTGGAGGAATAACTCCTTCAAAATGACGATAAGCTAAGGGATGGTCTTCTACACGAATAGCTAAACGTTTATTGTAAGGATTAAGGGAAGGACCCTTGGGGAGAGCCCAACTTATAAGCACGCCTTGACATTCGATTCTAAAATCATAATGTAAATGAGAAGCTGCATGTTTTTGTATACAAAAAATGGGTAAGCTACAACAAGGGTCTAGAGACAGCTCTGGCACAGGGATAGCAGGCGTTTTAAATGTCTTTTTTTGCTGATAAGCTTTTAATATCATTCTATTCTCGCTTAATGATTAAACTTTTTTGGCCAGTTACCCGAGTTTATTTTTAATTAATCCTCATTAAAATTAAGAAGGTAGAGCTATTGGCTTTAATTAAACCTTTTTTCTGTGGGCTTTTGCTCTTTATCCCCCTCTCTCTTAATTTGTGTATAGCCATTTAAATATCATTAAGGCTGTAAAATCAAAGAATGAGCCATAAGTTTTTAAGAGCTTTAAATTTTTTAAAGGGAATATATCAAGTTAGAGGCGGAGAAATTAAGGATAATCACAAGATAGGCAGCTGAAGCTACTTCTTATAAAACTTTTAAGAGCGCTAATGCCTACAGCCATAAATAAACCTTCCTTTATCCCTTAAATTTATAATTTTTAGATAATTTTTTTTACCTTCAATTAAGAGCTTACAGAGATATTAAAAGCCGGTATTTTTTAAAGCATTTTTCCACACCTAGCATGTCGTACTTCCGAAAGCATGCTAAGCATGCTTTCGGAATAACCTCTTAATTGATTATTTAGAGGCCTGCTTATTTATCCCTGAAGTAAACATCGAACCTTCAGCAAGCTTGGTCAGCTTTTTGTCGGTACTGGCTTCTTCTTGCAAGGTCTCATCCAAAAGGTTTACTACCTCGTCTAAACTCAGCCATGCCGCGTGGGCTTTTGCCGTCCCGTAACCAGCAATTTCATAGTGCTCGATTTTTTGGGCGGCACCGATCAGGCCAGCATCTTTTAGATCGTCGGGAGCATGAATTTTTATAATCTCCTCGCCCTCAGCAATCATACCTTTCATCGCCTTGCAAACGGTAGTATGACTAACTTCTGCATCTAAGTAGGATAAAGCAATTTCTAACCGCTTAACCTGCTGTTTAGTTTCTTGCAAATGCTTTTCAAAAGCTGCTTTTAGCTCAGGATGAGAAGCGGCTTTTTGCATGAGGGGCAAGGCTTCCACCATTTGCATTTCCCCACTTAAAAGGTCTTGTAACTCATAGACAAGTAGATCTTCCATACTAGTAAGCTTCATATTTACCTCCCTAAGTGTGTGCTTTCATTTTTCCATTTACTTAATTCTTTTTCTGCTTGGTCTTTTTTATAACCATAATTTTTTTCCAAGCTACCTAACATTTGCTCCCAGCTTCCATCAATCCTCAAAAGATCATCATCAGTCAATTTGCCCCATTTTTCCTTAATTTTCCCTTTGAGCTCATGCCAACTACCTTCGAAAAATTCTTTATTCATTTTTTCTCCTGTATAGTTAAAGGTTTAATCAGATTTTATTAAGTTAGGCTGGATTTACGGCTTTTATCCGTAATTACTTTTAGAAGAATTTTTTTTGCTAGTGAACGATGTGTTGCAGATTTACGTGCTGTACTTTTCTTTTGCGCTATCATGAGACTCCTTTTATTAACCTTATAGAGGTTAATTTTAATAGTTTTCTTATGTTTCGAATGTTTTCATCCGAAAGGCGACAAAATTTTAAGCCCTACTTAAGTGTACTCAAATAGGGTAGACGTAATTTAAATATGGCAAATGTAACCTTGAAGGTCAACATTATTTTAAGCAATTTTACGAATTTTTTAAAGCATGACAGCTTTTCTAGGAAAAAAGGTAAAAATATACTGCTCACTTTAGTGAAAGTGAAGGATCATTTTTATTTATTCTTTCCATTTTCTTGAAAAAGATTGTGTTTTGAATCTGTTTTTTGGCAAGATATTTGCTCCAGGAAGAGTGGCAGAGTGGCTGAATGCGTCTGTCTCGAAAACAGATTTACTCGTAAGGGTAACGGGGGTTCAAATCCCTCCTCTTCCGATTTATTTTTTAAACCCTACAAGTGATTAATTGTGATAGCAATCATTTTTTCCATCCATCGTTTTTTGAAAAGAATTTTTTAAATTCCCAAGCACGATATAGTAAGTGGACGCCCCCTCTTCAGGAGTATAAATTATACAAATGATTAATGGTTGCCCTAAAAAAGTTGAAAAGTTAATACGGCCGGCTCTAAGCATTTTTAAATGGGATAGAAAAATAAGAGATGAATAAGGCCACATTCCGGCTTACTCTTAGCTTACTTCTCTATTTATCAAAGCCCCAGGCTAAATTTAGAGCTTATAGTCATTAAAAATTGTATTCCTTTACAATTTTTGCTTATTAATAGGGTCTTCTCTCCTTTTGATACAAAGGAAGAAGCGCTATTTTAGCCTGAAGGATTTATATAAATAAAGGAAAGGTGTTGGCCCGAGTTTTAGCCTCATTTCTTTGGAAAAGCCGTTTATTGAATATAAAGATAAAGCTGGCGATAAAAAGAGTTTAAATCAATAAGAGCATACTCTTTTTGTTTGATGTGTGTTTCCATTTTTTTACATATTTCACAAGCCATGAAGCGACCATAAAAGCCTGCACTGCCTGCTATTTTGTGGACAATGAATTGTAATTCTTCCCAAGCAGGCTGATGGGAATTATTTTTGATTAGCTTTTCTATTATGCCTAATTTTTCATAGCTAGAGATCTCATAAGCCTTCATTAACTGCTCTGGAATTTCTGCTACCCAGTCGCCTTTAAGTTTTTCGTAAGCTTCAAGCTGGCATAACTGAGCTAAGAGATAACGAGCTTCTTCAGAACTCATCATCTTTCCTGCTATATAACGTACTTTTTGAGTTGCTTTAAGCTCCTGCAATAATGAAACACTAGGCAAATCATCATAAGCTAAAGAAAAGGAAAGTTGATCAACCGTAGCTAGCTGCTCGCAGTGAGAGGAATTGAAAATACAGGCATACGAGCTTTGATCCCTCATTCTTTCTTGCGCCTGGTCAAACGTCATTACTCCATTTACGCGCACCCCTAAAGCTTCCCCCTCTCTTTTTATAAAATTACAAAAGTTTTTATCCTGGTCGACACATAAAACCTGCATGAATACTTTCCTTACAATTTAGCTTATATATTGTGTTATGAAAAAGATTACTCCAAGCTTTATCTTGACTACTTATAAAGCTTGCTCGCTGGCTCCCCTGCAGCTTATATGGCCGCTCAATCCACCACTAATTGGCTGCTTGAATGATGTTTTTAAGCTTCATGCTAAAACTGAGGTTTTCTTGACAGCCTCTCTCCCCAAACAAGCTCTATAACTTTGGGGTGGGCTGCGGCAGTAAAGCACAAGATCTATTTGACAATTAACATTCTTATAACATAAAATGCATCTATTAATTTTTTGATTTAAGTATTATGTATGAAAGCCTCATTGAATAAACCTGTTTACCCACTGATTCCAGGTTATTCTTCATTCTTTTCCTCCCTTTTTCTTAGCTTGTTACGCTAAAAAACTTAATTTTTCTTGCCAATGGTATGAAATTAAGGAAAATCATTTAAAAGATTAGAAAATTTGCTGACCAAGGAACTTTTTATATGTCGCAACCGCAAACAACCACCTGGAAAAGTCAGTCGGGATACGTATGGTCCTTAATAGGATCTGCAGTAGGCTTTGCCAATATTTTAAGCTTTAGTGCCCAAGTTTACAAAAATGGAGGAGGCGCATTTTTAGTCCCCTATATCCTTGCCGTTTTTATGTTAGGCGTTCCTATGCTCATGCTAGAAGGCCTTATTGGTTATACTTGGAAGCTGCCTATTGTCTCTGCTTATAATAAAGTATTAGGGAAAAAAGGAAAAGTGCTCGGCTGGCTCTCTGTGGTTGCTTGCTTAACAATAGGCGCCTTCTATATTGTCTTAACGGCTTATTCTGCAGCCTATACCTATTTTGCTGCCTCTAAACAGATCCCTTCTGACTCTAAGTCATTTTTTTTTCAAGAATTCTTAAAGACGACTGAAAGCATTCATCAATTAGGGCCTTTATCTTTTCCTGTCTTAATCGCTACAGTATCCATGTGCCTATTAACTTATCTTGTTATGATAAGAAATGTTAGAGATGGGATTGAAAAAATATGTACCTTATTCATGCCTTTACTAGCTTTTATCATGACAGCATTTGCCATTACTACTATGTTTCTTCCAGGAGGATTAGATGCTTTAAGACATTATCTATCCCCTGATTTCTCTCGATTAAATGACCCTACGCTTTGGCGTGATGTGTTTGGCCAGCTGTTTTTTAGCCTTTCTTTAGGTCTAGGAATTATTGTAGGCTACTCCCGTCATACTGATCAAAAAACGAATATAGCCCAGGCAATGTTTTGGGTAACCTTAGGAGACTTTGCTGTTTCATTCATTTCCGGCTTAGCAATTTTTGGATGCCTAGCTCACATCAGCCATATACAAAAGGTTCCATTTGAGCAAATTCTTTCCTCGGACTCTACCTTTGAAATTGGTTTTATCTTATTTCCAAAAATCTTGCAATCTTTTGGTGAACATTGGGCTCAGATGGTAGGTACAATCTTTTTCTTCTGCATTTTCATAGCTGGCATTACGGGAGTATTTTCTATAGCAGAAAGCATTGTAGGCAATGTAGAAAAAGAATTTACGCTATCACGTAAAAAAGCTGTCACTGTCACTATGTCGGCACTTCTTGGCATGGCGGTCCTCTTTTGTTTTGGTAATGCCTCGCATATTATCGATGCCCTTGCCCCCATGGTTTTAGGCATCAATATGTTGATTGGAGGGATAGCCCTCATTATTACTTTCCAATATGCTTGTCCTGCTTTGCGAGAAGATGCTATTTGGTATAATGGCTCTCAAGCTAGCTTCTTCTCTGTATCACTACGCTATGTAGGCCCTCTGCTGCTCACAATCATTTTATTTAGCAATCTGTGGCATGAATTCCATACTCTTGACTTATCATCTTTCATTCGCTGGCTCTGGTTCACGATTGCTTTAATAGTCTCTGTGCTTATGGCTTATCAAAGGAAATGCCAGCCTACACATGCATAAAGGGAATAAATATAGAAGAGACCCAGGGCTATACATTCCGAGCCAAGAGCAACATCTCTAACCTATCCCCTTTGCATAAAACTTTAACAGGTGTTGAATCGTTTAGGCTATTTGGAAAAAACGCTTATTATGTCAGCTTACACAGCTTTGTCTAAGCAAATTATTCAGATGCATAGTTGCTAACGTAAGAGCCATTAAGCAAAAATATTTTTCCTTAGGACTCTTACATTGAAGTGCTTCTAGGATAGCTGCTACTAAGATATAAGCGGCATAACAATTTTTAGGAAGTTTATCCTCGCTTTGTATTTCTCTACCTGAGGAATCTAATAGTATTAATGTGATTTAGAGTTCTTTATTGAGTATATGATTACGTAAAGAGTTGCTCAAAAGTATAAGATTACTCTTTTGGGACTGCTTAGTGTTACACCCGCCCGATTATAGCTTGAAAAGTATCGTAAAACTGGTTGGCTTAAATAAAAAAAATTGGGTAGCAGGATGGAGTTATCCACAGAAAAATGAAATGATTGTCACTTTTTAAACAAATATATTTTAAAAAGGGACAAAAAGCCTGGAAATTGAAGTTGCCCACCCATTACTAGAAGACTTTTAATCCAGAAATATCTGCCATCGAATAAATAAATTAAAAGATTTTCCAAGCCCTTGTCATTTAAATTTAGCGTACAATAGGAAAAACTATAATAGCCGGTCTTAAGTTAAAATACTTCCTATTGTACGATGGCAAAGGAGCTTAGCTAAATTATTTTTCAATAGGCTAGCTTACTTAGAAGTCTTCTTTCCCTTAGGGGCTTCTTCAACCGATGGATTTAAATAATCTACATCCGTGGGAAATTCGTCATAATTCACATCAGTCACGTATTTACTATAATTTTGCGTAAGCTTACGAGTAGTCTGCGAAGAACTTTCTTGAAGAACAAGCTTTAATGCTTGCAGGTTGTTAACTTTACGATTAGTAACAGCTAAAGGGGCATAACGCTCTACAACACGAGAGGCAGCTCCTCGGGATTCTATAGCAGTACTACGGAATACGGACCCTGTTATGCTAGTCATACATTTTCTCCTTAGAAAACATGTTTTTAATATAAATTATTAATTCCTTACTTGGCTGTCTTTTATCCAGAAGAGGGATTTATCTTTTTAGCTTAAAGAATTAAAAAGCATAAGTATTTAAACTTTCTGCTTAATTTAACCATAATTCATTGTTATCAAAAAATCAACTTTATTCTCTTCTCTGCATCATTTATAGTAAATTCAAAACAGAACAATTTTTAAAAAATCAATCTTAATAAATGCCTTGCTAAACATTAGTGCAGCTGTAAGCAGGCACGGGATATACCAAGCTTTGGATGCGATTCTGCAGGCATCTACAAAGTCAAAAATGCTTGCAAATAGCTTTCATTTCAATTTAGCGTACTTTTTGATTTTCATTAAATCCTTAACTTCAAAGGCTTAAGGAGCTCTACCCCCGTGACCGCTTACGATAGCTTTAATTCTTTATAGTGCTTTACTGAAGCTACAACTATTCTTGCATAAGGGTCAAATTCTCTCCTTACTCCTGCAATATTTTTATCTACCTGAATTACATCCATACGCTTGAGGCCATGCATACTCATTAAATTATCAATTTGTACAGAAGTAAAAGCTGTTTGGACATGGTGGCCCTCTTTACGTTTCACTACCGTTAAAAACATATCTCCTACTTTTTCTTTAGCCAGAGAAAAGCTTTTACTTCCTGCCATTCTCTTTATATTTTCATCATATGTTGTATAATTGAATATAAATAAATCATTTTCTTTCATCAATCGAGAAGTGGATTTAAAGAATGCAAGCATATCTTGAGGCTCAATAGCAGATAAAAACCTTATGGCTATTATAGCTTTGTTTCTTTCATGGGAACATTCAAATAGTTTTTTTAAAGCAAGATCTGCTTTTTCATGCATAAATTTTATATGATCTGCTTGCACCACATAGCGATTAAAAAGGTTTGCTAGCTGGATTCCTGGGTGAATATCTATTCCCGTATAATCATGTATGTTTACACCTTCTTTAGCTAAGTGAAGATTGAAGAGAAAAGCATCATTATGACACATGCCTCCTACTTCGATAATGGAGGGAGGCATAGGGTATTTCATGTGCAGAATAGCTTTAGAAAGCTGATCTGCAATATAGGCAGCTGAAGGAGAAGAATATGTATGACTAGAACCTGTCAATGCTTCAAACTTAACAATTTTATAATTAGCCCAACGATTTTTTTCACCTGCTTGAGGTTGCATGGGCTCAGGAAAAAAATATTTTAATAATTCTAGTACATACTCAACATCCTCTTGACTATTTTTAAAGATAGGAAGACCCTTTTTTTCAAAAAAATCTAATCGCTCTTTGTCCTCTAAATTTTTTAGAAGAATTTTCGTTAAGTCTTCATAATAATTTTCTGGTTTTTTGTCTTCTTTATAATAATTAATAAGCCGCTCTTGCCACCTTCCAGGTAGCCGTGTCGTAAAAGAGCGAGTACATGAATAGCTCATAGATATTTTACGCCTTAGAAATGAAGAGTAAGAAAAATCACTAAGTAAACTAGTACTAGAGGGCCCTATAATTTTTAAATATGAAGAAGAAACGGTTATATTCCCTTTTTTTAATGAATCAGGCTTTATTAAACTTAACGGTAAAGCTCGACTGCTTAATGAGCGAATTGGATAATGACTAGGAAAAGAAACTGTATTCATTTGTATTTTACGCCTTTAAAATTATTAGTTGAAAACTACCCTTGTAACTTTCTTTTTTAGATCTAAACTTTTAAGAAAAGAAGAAGAAATGATGTAATTTAATTAAATCGCTATATTTTTCTGCTTAACTTTAAAATTTGGTTTATTTTTAAAATTAAATGATAGATAATACCTTCTTTATAATATATAATCAACCATAATTTTTCTTACTGTCTTATATGGCTATTTATATTTGACTGACTATCAAACGGATAGAGAAAGTTAAGGACAAAAAGGTCTTTATTGTTTTTTAACCCACATTCCGCAAGTTAATTTCCCTCGTCATCTAATTTATGCCAAAGGGAACTAAAACAAGTAAAACATGTCTCATGGTAGGGTTTAAACTAAGGATTAATTCTTGTATGTTTTTATATAAAAAGTCTAAGGTAAAAGCCAATCCATTAATTATCATTAACTTGACACTTTTCCTCTGATCATAATCGCTCTGGGATTTGAAGAGACCATATGGACTATCATCATCCCTCATGTAATTTTGTTACCTATTGCAAAATATTTTTAAGATGATTAAGACCCGTGCTACTCTACTTTTCCATCGTGTATGTTCTTACTTTCTTTGCTTTGAAAAGAACAAGATTAGCCTTTTCTAAAAAAATTTGAAGCAATTTCCAGTCTCAATAAAATAATATCAGGGAATCGCTACAACCTGCCGAATGTGGGATTGCGGCCATATCCGTAGTATAAAAAGACTTTTTAAATAAGGAAAACCTTTGAAAAAGAGGCGCACGGTGCTTAAAAAGTCCCGGCGCCTAGGTTTATTCACGATCTGAATTTGAGTTCTACATGATTAATAAGGAAAAGACAAAAGCAAAAAGAGAAACCGATTCGATAATACCGATAGCAGCAAAGCATTTACCAAATAAGGAAGGCTCTTTTAAAGTAGCTTGAATGCCTGTCGCGCAAACTTTACCTTGATAAATAGCGGAAAGCATGATGGCACCACCAGCACTTAGTCCAATAATTACCGCTGATAAGGGAGAAAGTGTCCCTTCTTGAATAGCTCTGCTCATTAGCAGCATCTCCAAAAAACCGTAGATACATTGTGAGGAAGGAGCAGCAGACATACCAATAAACTTACCGTGTCCTTCTTCTGTTCGGCTCATCGCCGCATGAGAAGCAGCGCCTGCAATATAACAGCCAATACAACTGCCAATCAAACTAAGTCCAAGAGCTATTGCAGGTCCTGCCATGCTAAAATCCATGATAATTCTCCTAATTGATGATTGAAAATGTTAATCTTTATCTTTGCTTATAAGGCGTAAAGGATTGAATTTTTTGCCGCCACCTTCGAATGAATAGTGATACCACTCAAGAAAATTAAGACGTAAGCCATGAATGACACCCCCCATAATGCTTAAGACAATATTAGTCGCATGTCCGAGTATAAAGAGAACTGCACCTATGGCAAAGAAAGTAGCACTGGCAAATTCATTAATGGTAGAGCTAACCATTGCTCCTGCTAAGCCAAGAGCGTAAATACGTAAATAAGACATCGCATCGGCAAAAATTTGGATAACGGTCATAGGCTCAAGAAAACCTTTCCAACGATGTTGGCATAGGCCTAAAATAAAGGCTACCAATATTCCTCCGCCGACAAGATAGACTCCACCTTCCCCCACTGATTTGGGCACGCCAAATGCAAAATGAATAATTGAGGTAGCATTCAGGTAATGAGGAATATACAGATAAGCACCAAGCATAAATATTACCCATCCTATAGCACTCCAATTACGATCTAGATATCTAAGGAGGGAAAGAATGATATGAATGACTCCGACCATTAAA
This sequence comes from Neochlamydia sp. TUME1, assembly GCF_000813645.1. Lineage (NCBI taxonomy): Bacteria > Pseudomonadati > Chlamydiota > Chlamydiia > Parachlamydiales > Parachlamydiaceae > Neochlamydia > Neochlamydia sp. TUME1. The sequence continues at coordinate 30,274 of NZ_JRXI01000133.1, forward strand.
GCCATCTCGAAAAGGATATTATCGTAGAATCTAAAATACATCGGGTGCTCAACTTTTCCTTTCTTGATTACCGTGGCATTATCAAAAAATTCTGTGGGTGTTTTAGATTCTTTTAATTTAGGAATTTCTTGGACAAATTCTTCATATACATCATCTTTATGATAAAAATGATACTCCCCTTTTTTTTCTACCAGCCGATGGATTAAAGATATCTTTCTGATAGGACTGTTAATATCTAGATGAATGCCAAAATATGAAGCCGTCAAGGCACCCCAAGCCATACATGCTACACTTAAGATGAGAGCAAGCTTCCATATACGATGCCCTAAGCCTTTCAAATTGGCATATTTATAACGGATGAATAAGGCCATCAGTAAAAAGATCAAACCATACCCCGCATCGCCCACAATCATCGCAAAAAAGACGGTAAATGATGTTAAAACCCACCAAGAGGGATCTTTATCAGTAGAGGAAGGTGTGTCATAAATATCAACTAGATCTTCTCCAATCTTCTCATACCCTGTATTCTCAAGGTAGGTGGGAATAATTTCGCCTGGCTCTATAGCGACTTGTTCGATATGCACATCCGTTGTTTCGGCCAATAGCCTTAAATCAGCTCTTTTATCTACAGGGATCCATCCTGTAACGGCAAATAAAAAGCCTTCCAATGGCTCCGAGGAATAGCTTGCCGCCGCCTGAAGATGATAGCTATTAAATCTGAATAGTAGAACGCGATGTAAAAAACTGTTATATTTAGCATAATCCTTGAGGCGATGTTCAACGTTGCGGATCTCTTTTTTAAGGAAAACTAAACGTTTTTTTAATTGGCTTGCCGTATGAGGAATCTGCATCTCACTCAAACCGTCATACTGAAGCGACTCTTTGCTGATAGAGATAAAGTAATCTAGGCCATGATGATTACTATTAATAACAAACAACTCTTGCGGAAGATCCTCGCGTTCTGCGGTTCCAGTTTTAGCAGCAAAAAATTGTATAGTTCGTTTTCCTTCTCTTTCAATAAAAGCTATATCCTCATGAGAAAAATCTCCAAACGCTTCAACACGTATAATTTCAAGATGGGTCAGCCTTTCCTCTTCAGTAAGCTTAATTAATTCCTGATTTAGCTGAAGGATCTCGTTAACCCAATTATCAGCAAGCTCATATTCTTCTACTTCCTCCTGTTCCATTAAAGGCAAGCCGCGTAAGATCTTTATAGCAGCTAGCGTCTCTTGAATAGAAGAGGGAAGCTCTTGTGTGCCTGAAGGACGAGGATTAATAAAATGAATAAGCCCAGCTTTTTGAGCTTCCTCAAAAAAATAAGCCCGCTGCTCTTCTAGACCGACAATAAGAAACTTTTCTAGGTCAACTCTCATAGCTGTTCTCCTGCTTGAAGAGCTCTTTGTTCTAATAAATGCTTTTTATGGCCCTCAATTTTAGATTTAGCCACTTTAGCACGCGATACGGCAGCAAGCAGTTGATCTCCCAGAAATACTTTGATTTTTTTGATATTACTAAGAGCTCGTGGGATAAGGATTTTTTCAAAAAGATTTACGCGAATAGCGACTTCACGTAATTCATTTTCTAAGGCGGCTTTCTTTTCCTGGGCAATATCAATTTTTACCTGAGCCTCTGCTAAGCCGCGCACACCGAGCACTACTCCATCTAACCAAGGTGGGGTGTCAAATAAAGAGTAATGAAAATCAGCAAAATCAATCCCTTCAAAATAAGGGACTTCCACTCCAGCAATATTTTCATAATGCTTATGGATGGCCAGTATGCTTGCAGCACCCATTGGGTCAATTTCTGATTTGTCAGACAAGAGCTCTGCATAGCTTTTAACTTCGAGGCGCAATGAATGATAGTGATGTTCTAATTTCAAAATTTCAGAACGCGCTTCATTGACTTCAATTTGTAGCATGGCTTTTTTAAGCTGGAGCGTAGGCAAGTATTTTTGTAACTGCGCTAGCTTATTTTGCTGCATTCTAAGTTCGTTTTTCGTTAACTTAAATTCGGCCAACTTTCACTCCTACATTATTTAAGCATCTATCCCAGCAGATTCGATAGCCCACAATCCAAACACGTTAAAAAATTAACGAGCAAAAAAAAGAAGGTCACAACATTTTTAACCGTTTAAGTTGTATTGTTGTAAATAATTTTGCCAGCTAATTTTACTCCCTTCTTTCTGCCTTTATCCTATCTCTGTCCCTACATTAGAAGGCCAATATTTGGTCACTAAAGCTTGTTTAATACCGATTTCCTCGGATTTGAAACATTCAGCTAGAATACGCCATCCTAAGTCCAAAGCTTCTTCGATAGTAAGATTTACTTCTAATTTCATCATACGCTCTTCAAATAACTGCGCATAATGAATCAGCTGCTCATCCCAATGAGAGAGTTTAAAACCCATGCCTTGACGCTCTTTAGCTTTCTTAGATTCTGCGTAAAGCCGAATCATGCCATTGGCTAGATCCCCATGATCTTCTCGAGTCACATGGCCAATCACTAGCTGCTTTAAGCGAGAGAGTGAGCCAAAGGGATCAATTTGACGATTATGAAGATAAAACTGGCCTTCAGTAATATAGCCCGTATTGTCAGGTACTGGATGAGTCACATCATCTCCAGGCATCGTGGTAACTCCTACAATAGTGATAGAGCCACTCCCTTCAATTAATACAGCTTTTTCATATCGAGAAGCTAAATCAGAATATAAGGAGCCTGGGTAGCCTCTATTTGAAGGAACTTGGTCCATGGTGATGGCTATTTCTTTAATCGAATCGGCAAAAGAAGTCATGTCTGTTAGCAAAACTAGAACATGTTTGCCCTCAATAGCAAATCTTTCAGCGCAAGCGAGAGCCATATCTGGTACAAGCAAACACTCTACCGCCGGATCTGTAGCCCGATGGATAAACATAACGGTTTTATTTAATGAACCTGAAGCCTCAGCATTATCAATAAAGGCTTGATAATCTTTAAATGTAAGCCCCATGCCCCCTAAAATCACGACGTCTGCATCGGTTTGATTAGCAATGCGCATTAAAAGAGGATTATAAGGTTCGCCTGCCACTGAAAAAATGGGTATTTTTTGGGATTTAACTAAGCAGTTAAAGACGTCGATCATGGGGATGTTAGTACGTACCATTTGACGAGGGACGATTCTCTTGACAGGATTAAATGAGGGAGTACCAATGTTGATACTTTCACCAAAAATTTCTGGACCTCCATCAATGGGAAGGCCAGAACCACCTAATCGACGTCCTAAAAGAGCATCACCAAAAGCAGCTTGCATCTGGCGCTTTAAAAAAATCACTTTATCCTGAGTAGAGATACCGCGCGTATTTTGAAAGACTTGTAAGGTCACCCGCTCTCCCTCAATCCGTAAAACGGAAGCATAGACGCTACGTCCATCTTGCAAGTCAATTCGTGCTAACTCTCCTAAGCTGACATCCGTCGCGATAAGAGTAATCAGATTTCCCCGCATGTCATTAATTCTTTCATAGACTTTTTTCATCTCAGCTGACCTTTTAGTTTGCTTTTTCAATAAGTTGCTCAATACGAGCAAATGTTTCACGATAGTGGCTTGAAGTTGTCGACATAAAATTCATATTTTTTATCTGGTTCTGAAGGCTGAGAAAATATTGGCGTGCCTCGTGATGAGTAGTAAATCTAAAGGGCTTGCCAAAAATTTTGTTGATTAATTTAAAAGTAGCAATCTGCCTTTTGAGAGGAGAATAAGCATCTTCTTTATCAAAAGCATTTTGTTGTAAATAAGCAAAATCATAAAGTTCGGCCTTCAGGAAGATCACCATGTCTTCAATCGCGGTGCCCTCCTCGCCGACTACTTCCATACGCTTACCAATTTCATAGCCTTTGCGTAAGATCATCTCCGCTGTCTGGACCATCTCTCCCCACCCTTCACATTCCTCGTCAAGTTCCTGACTTACTTGATCGATATATTTAGACCAAGAGATCAAAGGATCAATCGCTGGATATCTTCGAGAATCAGAACGTTCCCTTGAAAGACCTAAAAACGCTCCTACAACCGCTAAAGTTGCTTGGGTTACAGGTTCTTCAAAGTTACCTCCTGCAGGTGATACAGCTCCTCCAATAGTGACCGAGCCTTGCTTTCCATTTTTTAAAGAGACAGCTCCTGAGCGCTCATAAAAATCAGCAATACGAGAGGCTAAATAGGCAGGAAAGGCCTCTTCGCCAGGAATCTCTTCAAGCCGTCCAGACATCTCTCTTAGAGCTTGCGCCCAGCGAGAAGTAGAATCAGCTAACAGAAGAATATCTAAGCCCATTTGACGATAATATTCAGCAATGGTAATACCCATATAGATTGATGATTCGCGTGCCGCAACAGGCATGGAAGAAGTATTACATATAATTACTGTACGAGTCATTAAAGTTTGATCGGTATGGGGATCGATTAAATGAGGAAACTCTCGCAAAATTTCTACCACTTCGCCTGCACGTTCCCCGCAGGCTACCAGAACAACGATGTCTACGGAAGAAAATTTTGAAAGATGATGCTGAAGTACTGTCTTACCTGCTCCAAATGGCCCTGGGCTGCAAAAAGTGCCTCCTTTCATCAACGGAAATTGTGTATCAATAATTCTTAAGCCCGTGTCCATCATTTTAGAAGGTTTAATCTTTTCACCCTCAAACAGTGAATTTTTAATCGGCCATTTTTGTACCATTGTAAACTGATGCTCATGGCCGTTTTCATCTGTTGCCTTAGCTACTACAGTATCAATACAGTAAGTCCCTGGCTTAATGACCCAAGTGATTTTATATTTTCCAAAATGGGAAAAAGGTAACATGATATGATGCTTGAAACGCTCTTCAATCGTGGTGCCTAGGGTATCTCCTCTTGTTAGAACATCGCCTATCTTAGCTACAGGTAGATACTCCCAATGGCGTTGTCTATCCAAGGCAGGAAGATAGACTCCCCTTGATAAAAAAAAGCCTGCTACATCTGCCACATTTTCCAAAGGATTTTGAAGACCATCTAAAATAGAGGTTAACAGGCCAGGGCCCAACTCAGCTTCAAGAAGCTCTCCCATGAATCTAACGGGAGTGCCATATTCAATCCCCATTGTATCTTCATACACTTGAACTTTAGCTTCGTTTCCAATAATTTCAATTACCTCTGCCTTAAGCTCAATGCCCTGCACCTGAACCATAGCTATCTCGCCCTGACGAATATGACCTTCAAATTGCACCTGCAGTAAGTTGCCAAATGCTTTAACAACTTTTCCTTTACTCGAGCTTATTTTTTCTTGTTCTACTGTTGTATTAGCGGTCATAGTTTTCCTTTAATGATAGTATCCACAATTTGTAATCCCTGTTCTTTGTCTAAAGCACTCCACTTCTCAACGAGAATAAAGCTAGCTAGATAAGCTAATATGCTATCAAAGGAAAAGACATTTAAGCTTCTTATCTTTTCAAGGGTTTTTAAACGATATTCATTTAATGCTTTTTGTAAAGCTAAAGGAGTATTATATTTCTCATCCAGAATGGTTTTTAATTCCTCAAAACCTGCTGGAGGCTCAAATGTTTTAGAATCTTTTTGAGAAATTAATTGCACCACTATATCTTCCTCGAAATTTTCAAATTGAAGCTCTTTAGCCATATTGCGTTCTAATCTTTTTGCTCTATAGGCGGTTAGAATGAGTCGTAAGTTTCTCTCAAAACTAAGGTAACTTTTTAGAAAGCCTTGAGTGCTTGCCACCTCTTCTCTGAAAAAAGCTGCCATAAGCTGCGGAAAATGATCAATACGAGCTTCTTTGCTCTCATAGCGCTCTAAATATTCCATCATATAAGAAGGAAATAAAGCTGCCTCATCTACTATGGTTTCTTCTAGCTCGTTCAAGTCTAGGTTACCATATTTATCGATAGGTTCTTTTTTTAGATAAGAACGAATATTAAGGAGATCATAATAACGCCTTAAAACTTGGGTTTGAGCATAGTCAGCTTCAGACAGATTATCCACTAGCAATCTTTGCAAATCTCTCCAACTTATATCAGGCTTTTCACCTAAATGAAGAGGAGGTAATAATGTTCCTACAAAATAATATTGACGATTCATAGCGCTTAACTACCAAAAAAGAATTTGCGAAAGTCTTTACGTACATAACGTGAGATTAAATCTTTCAAAGTTTCATCACTCATATCGATTGTTAAGCTTTTGTCAATGAATTTTATTCTTACTCCGCCTTTAAAATCTCCTACCACCACGCTTTGATCTTTCAAGCGCTTAAGGATACCATCAGCTAGTAAATCATTGACTTCTTGAGTAGAGACAGTATGCGGCACAACGACCGACAAATCTCCGGCTAGTCCTTCCTTCTCTATGGCTTTTATCAAAGCAGCAATTAGATCAGCGATCACTCGGGGGTTAATCGTTGACTGATTAAGTAGCGTATTGAGTTGATCATTAAAAAGATTATGCTCGATTGCTTGCTTGAGGGCTTCTACAGATTGCTTAGAGGCTTGTTGTAGAGAGGAATGGAATACATGACGTTCTTGTTCAAGAGTTTTACGTCCAGCCTGAATTAAAGTTTCCACATGTTTTTCGGCTTCTTCAATGATATGATCAGCTTTTTGCTCAGCTTCTTGGATGATTTTTTTAGCTTCTTCTTTTGCAGGTTCTAAAATCTCGCTTCTTAATTGCTCGGAAATTTTTTTTATTTTATCTTGACCTTTTTCTAGTGTCTTCATTGTACTCATCCTCTAGCGGTGTTATCTCTCATTATATAAATCTGACAGCTTTAAAAAATAAAGATGCCAAAGGGGAAAAGAGCCATTGTTATTCGGAATGTTATTTTGCTTACTTAGATTTTTTCAAGACATTTTGCTCGCTAAAAATATATCTGCCATGGTAATAAATTATCTAGTTTCTCCTACTTAAGGACCTATGAAAAAATTATATAAATTTTTACACTCCATTTCTTTAATAGGTTTGAGTCTAACTTTACTTAGCCGATTAGAGGCCGTTGAAGAATTGGTCTCTTCAAGAATAGGCCGCAGTTCTGACTCCCCTAGTATAGCTATTTTCATTCCACCCAAGGGATGGCTGGCAGCGGACCAAGAGGCTTTATCTTCGCATATCAAATATATGGTAGTTGGGCCTAAAGTACAAAATGAAATGCCTCCAACCATGAATTTAATGATTGAACCTTATAATGGCACACTTAAGGATTACTTGAAAAGTGTAAAGAGAATTAATGAGGCGCATGGAGATAGTTGGAAAGACTTGGGGATGTTAAAAACAAAAGCAGGCGAGGCTAGTTTATCGCAAGTCGAAATGCGCTCAAAATGGGGCGGAGAAAAACTTATGCATGCTATTATTGTCAGAAACAAGTGCGCTTATGTCCTGACTGCGACTGCCGCTAAAAATGAATTCGGCAGGTTTTATCAGGAGTTTTACAAAGCCTTACGCTCCTTACAGATCTATGATGACATTTTAGATGTTGTAAAAGATCCTATGAAAAAAGCCCATCTTGAAAGTACTTTTGCAAAAATTCAAAAGGCTTTCGAGGCGGCTTTAGCTAAGGCACAGGCTACACCCTCTTTTCTCTCTCAAGCTAACTGGAAAGAGCAAATTTTTCACAACCCTGATTTTCAGAGTAATCATTGGAGCCCATTTAAAACCATGCTAAAAAGCAATTATAATGAGCTCAGCAATGAAGAACAAAACGCTTTAATTGCAAACTATTACACTAAGCTACTGAATTAGAAGGAAAACAGCAAAAGAAAAAGAAGATTTTTAACTTTATATCTCTCTGATACACAAGGAGAAAAAAATTTTTTCCTCAAAAGCTAATATTAAAGGAAAGAAAAAAAATTGCAGAAAATGATTTTATATGCCATAACAGCATTGACGCATATATTTATAATTTTTAACACCAACACCAGGTACCAAAGGAGTACGTAAACATGAAAAAATTCAAAAAGATGATTGCCTTGACAACTCTGTTAGCGATATGTGGTTCCACTGTAGATATCAATGCTCAAGAATATGTTAGCAACGTAGGTGGAATTTGCTATGAAGAATCTCGCCAAGCCCATAGCTTAGCTCCAGCGATTGCACTTGGAACCATTGCAGCTGTTGCTATTATTGCTGTAGCAGTACAGAATAGAAGCCACGGACATGGACACGGCCACGCGCATTAATTTACATCATAATGCATGAAATAATACGACCATGCAAAAAGATTACAAAGAAAGGGGCTCGTCTAGCCCTTTTCTTGCTTGTTTTACTTTCCTCCTGTTCAACATCTATGAGGCAGTGGAAGCTTAAATGCAATAAAGCCTCCTCTTGCGAATTTACAGGATCACGTTTATACCTTCCTCCTGAGAATGAATTTTCTGAAGTAGAGGTAGATATCATTAAAACCTCTCGGGAAAAGTTAATCTACCTTAATGCTAAAGGTTTAGAATTTCAAGCTGAACAAAAAGACTCGTCTGGACACGCTATTCTTCCTGTCGCTATTCATGTGGATGATCAAGAGCACTGCTATTCGGCCTTTCTTCTCCAAGGTAACCAGCGTATTTTATTACCAGAAAAGGCGTGTTCATTAATCATCTCCTCACTTCTTGATCATAAAAAAGTAACAATATTTGTATCCAATCGATCGACCGTACTTACCAACGAGCATTTTATAGCACATTACAGCAAGCTAACTTAGTTCGACATGATTTAAAGAGTGTTTCTTGCTTAAACTAGATTTTGAGAGCCTTTTTTCTCCTAGTTGCTATGATTTCTTTACGCCTAAATCATTTTAAAGCTGTTAATTTCTTGCAAAGTTTGCTATGAAACCAATCAAGCTAGATAACCAACAAGGCCGTCTTTTTAAATCCCGCTTTAGTGATGAACTTAATCCAGATCATCTTCTTATCCAGCTATCCAAATTGATTGGATGGAAGCAGCTAAAAGAGAAGAAAAAAGGCTGAATAACTATTTAGGAAGGCTAATACGCGATTTTGAAAGAAAGACAGAAGAGCAAACCTTTGAGCCAGAAAGTT